>NZ_JBVAYU010000005.1:0-272307 GCF_055412745.1 Pseudarthrobacter woesei | reverse complement strand
TTTGAAACCAGCTGTAAAAACCAGACCACACCACGGGGTGGCGGATCCGGTCAATTCAACCAATTCAATACAATAAATTGGTATCAACAAACTTGGCACACTATTGAGTTCTCAAACAACAGACACATTCGAATACTTGTCGAACCAATTCATGTTCAATGAATTCTTTTGTTTCGCTTTTCTTCGCTGCGATGTTTACAGCTTATTTCATTCATTTCCACTTTGCAAATCCGGGATATTCTCTCGAAATTCACTTTGCGGAACGAATCCTCCCAGCAAACATGAAGCAATTTTTCATATCCACGCCAGGCGGAGGAAGAATTGCTTCTCTATTTAGTGGGGGTTGGCCGCCACTCATCGGTGGCGACTCAGAAGACATTACACGCTCCTCCCCGGCCGTGCAAATCGGCTTGGAAGGGCGTGCAGACGACGTTTTGGGGCGGCGGACTGACGCTCGTTAGGACGCAGCGACTTCCACGGTCGCCAGGTTCTTCTTGCCGCGGCGCAGCAGCAGGTACCGGCCGTGCAGCAGCTGGCCCGTCCCAATGACGGCCTCGGGATCCGCGACCTTGGTGTTGTTCACGTAGGCTCCGCCTTCTCCAACCGTGCGCCGGGCCGCGGATTTGCTCTCCGAGAGTCCCGAGGCGACCAGCAGGTCGATGATTCCCAGTGCCCCGCTGTCGACGGTGACGGACGGCAGTTCGGAGGTGGCTGCCTTCAGCGTGGCCTCGTCCAGGACCGTGAGGTCACCATTGCCGAACAGGGCAGCAGAGGCGGCGATGACCTTTTCGGTGGCGTCCACGCCGTGGACCAGCGAGGTCACTTCGTAGGCGAGCTTCCGCTGGCCTTCGCGGGCGAACGGCCGCTCGGCAACGGAAACTTCTAGGGCCTCGATCTCGGCCCGGCCCAGGAAGGTGAAGACCTTGAGGCGTGCCGCAACATCACTGTCCGCCGTGTTAAGCCAGAACTGGTAGAAGGCATACGGGCTGCACATCTCCGGATCCAGCCAGATGGCGTTGCCCTCGCTTTTGCCGAACTTGGTGCCGTCGGAGTTGGTGATGAGCGGCGTCCCCAGAGCGTGGACGTGCCTGCCCTCGACCTTGCGGATGAGATCGGTGCCGCTTGTGAGGTTTCCCCACTGGTCCGAGCCGCCGGTCTGCAGCACACAGCCGTAGTCGCGGAAGAGCTGGAGGTAGTCCATCCCCTGCAGGATCTGGTAGCTGAACTCCGTGTAGCTGATCCCCTCATCGGAATTGAGGCGGTTGGCAACAATATCCTTTTTGATCATGGTGCCCACGCGGAAGTGCTTGCCGATCCCCCGCAGGAAATCGATGGCGCTCAGCGGCGCGGTCCAGTCCAGGTTGTTCACCATGCGGGCGGCGTTGTCCCCTTCGAAGCTGAGGAAGCGCTGGACCTGTGCCTGCAGCTTGCCGACCCATTCCGCGACCGTCTCGGGGGTGTTCAGCACGCGCTCGGCGGTCTGCCGGGGGTCTCCGATCAGACCGGTGGATCCGCCGACCAGGCCGAGGGGCTTGTGGCCGGCCAGTTGGATCCGGCGCATCAGGAGCAGCTGGACCAGGTTGCCCAGGTGGAGGCTCGGCGCCGTCGGATCGAAGCCGCAGTAGTAGGTAGCGGGATCACCGGCGAGCAGCTTCTCCAGCTCCGCCTCATCCGTGGAGACGTGGACAAGGCCCCGCCATTTCAGCTCCTGCCAGACATTGGCGAAGCTCGGGTCATTCTGCTGGGAACGGAGATCATTTAGCTGGGACACGGAATCTAAGTTAGCAGGATCGGGACGCCGGCCGCCGATCGGCGCACCACCGGTGACCGTCACCGCCGTCACCGCCGTCGGCTGCCGGCGCCGCCGTACCGGCCGCCGTCGCCAGCTATTCTTCGATGCCGGCCGGTACGGCGGCAGCGGCGATGAGTCGCAGCCGCTGGGTGGGCCGGGTCATGGCGACATACAGGTCGCCGACGCGGCCGTGCTCGTGGTTCAGCATCGCCGACGGCTCCAGCACCACAACGCCGTCGAACTCCAGCCCCTTGGCCTCGCGCGGGCTGATCACCACGATGTCCTGGACATAGCTGCCGGCGTCCGTGCCGACGCGGCGCCCGTAGACGGCGCGCAGCGCGGCGGTCGCCTCGGGGAGGAGATCGCCGTCGGCAATCACCGCCAGCAGGCCGCCCTCAAGGGCAGCCAGCTCCTGCGGCAGGACCTCGACGAGCTTGCTGACGATCCGGCCAGGCTCGACGCGGTCGATGATCGGTGACCAACGGCCCTCACGGACCGCCTTGGGTGCCGAGACAACCAGCCCGGCCGCCGTGGCCATCCGTGCGGCTGCTTCGGCAATTTGCGACGGCGTGCGGTAGTTGACGGTGAGTTCCTCGAGCTGCCAGCGGTCCCCGAACATCGGGGCCAGTGCGCTCTGCCAGGAATTGGCTCCGGCGACGGAGCTCGTCTGGGCGATGTCGCCCACGATCGTGAAGGACTTCAGCGGGCAGCGGCGGACCAGGAGACGCCATTGCATCGGCGAGAGTTCCTGCGCCTCGTCCACCACGATGTGCCCGAAAGCCCAGGAACGGTCGGTCGTGGCACGCTCAGCGGCGGTCAGCCGGGTTTCGCGTTCCTGGTTCTGATCCACCAGTTCCTCGGCGGAGATGAGGACATCCACCCCGGCGGTTTCCATGTTGACGAGGGTCTGCTTGGCATTGGCGATGTCGCGGGCGCGGTCGTTCTCCTGCTGCGCCAGTCCCCTGCCGGCGGCGGCATCGAGCTCGCCCAGCAACTCGGCGGCCTCATCCAGCAGCGGCACGTCAGCCTCGGTCCACGGTGCATCGGCGGGCCGGAGCAACAGTGCGCGCTCGGCCGGGCTCAGCATCGGTGTGCAGGCTTCGAGGATGGCCGGCTTGCTGAGCAGCTCCCCCACAAGTTTTTCCGGAGTCATAGGCATCCAGCAAAGGTTCAGCGCAATGCGGACGTCCCGGGCGGAGCGGACGTCCTCGGCCAGGTAGGAGCGGTCGGCGTTGTTGCCGATACTGCCGGCTTCCACCAGATCCGTCATCTGTTCGGTCAGTTCACGCAGCAGGATCCGGACGAACGAGACCCGGGCCTCGTTGTGCGGCTTGTTGGTGGCACGGGCCCTTTCGCGCGCCCGGCGGACCTGCCGGGGCGTCAGGACGAGCTTGCGCCCGTCGACGTCGAGGGTCCTGTTTTCGGCGGGGATCCGCTGGCGGTTGGCCACGGCGTTGGCCACGACGTTGGCCATGTCCAGCCGGCCTTTGATGGCGGCGACGGCGGATTCCGGCTCGGCGACGGCCTTGATTCCCGGCATCAGGCGTCCCACGCTGGCCATCACGACGCCGGTCTCGCCGAGCGAGGGCAGCACACGTTCGATGTACTTCATAAAGGACGACGACGGGCCCACGAGCAGCACGCCGGCGGTCTTGAGCCGGTCCCGGTGGGTGTAGAGCAGGTAGGCGGCGCGGTGCAGGGCGACGGCGGTCTTGCCGGTGCCCGGCCCGCCCTGGACCACGAGGGCGCCGGAGATGGAGGAGCGGATGATCCGGTCCTGCTCGGACTGGATGGTCCCGACGATGTCGGACATCCGGCCGGTCCGTTTGGAGTTCAGGGCTGCCAGCAGGGCGCCTTCGCCCTGAAGGGAATCGTCGTCGGCGAGCATGTCGGCGTCGAGCACGTCGTCCTCGATCGCCTTGACCTCGCGGCCCTGCAGGATCAGGTGGCGCCGGCGCCGCACGCCCTGCCGGTCGAACGCCGTGGCCTGATAGAAGTGGCCGGCCTCGGGGGCGCGCCAGTCCAGCATGAGCCGCTGGAGGTCGTCCGTGGTCAGGCCGATGCGGCCGATGTACTGGGCTTCCCCGGAGTCAAGGTCGAGCCGGCCGAATACCAGGCGGTCGTCGACGGCGTCGAGCTGGGCGAGGCGGTCCTCGTACATTGCCGCAAACGCGTCCCGTTCCGAGACGTTTTGCATGGTGCCCACCGCGCCGGCGCGGCGCACCTGGGCCAGCTGGGCGCGCTTTTCTGCCCGCAATTCATCCAGCCGGTCATAAAGTCCGGCCACATAGTCGCGTTCATGGGCCAAATCAGCGTCGTGCATCGAACGTTCCCCTATCGAAAAAGACAGACCCACCATTCTACAACCATTTCGCCAACCGCGTCGGAATCATGTCAGGGCCTCGTTTTTTTCGGGCCTTCTACCGATGCATCCGACGGTGTCCGACGGCGTCCAGCCGCGCGTTGGGCTAGACGCGCAGCAGCGACTCGATCCGGTACCCGTCAAGGGCGGCGCGGCCCTGGAGCCCCTCGAGTTCCATCACCACGCCCACGCCGGCCACTTCGACGCCGCAGCGTTTGAACAGCCGGGCGGCCGCGCCGAGCGTGCCGCCTGTGGCGAGGACGTCGTCGAGGATGAGGACGCGGCTTCCCGGCGCGAGGTCGGTGGTGTGCAGTTCAAGAGTGGCAGTGCCGTACTCAAGGGCGTAGTCCTCGGCGACCACTTCACGGGGCAGCTTGCCGGCCTTGCGGACGGTGATGACGCCGGTGCCCGTGGCGTACGCGGCGGCCGCGGCCAGCAGGAAGCCGCGGGCCTCCACCCCGGCGACGGCGTCGAACTGGCCGTTGAACGGCTCGACAAGGGCGTTGACAACAGCCTTGAACGCGGCCCCGTCAGCGAAGACGGGGGTCAGATCCCTGAAGACGATTCCGGGCTTGGGGTAGTCGGGGATGACAGCGCACAGGCTGCCGATCAGCCCGTCCACCGTGGCAAGGGTCTGGTGCTCGGTCAACCTGGTCTGGTGGCTCTCGCTGTGATTCACCCATCAACCCTACTTGCTGGCACCAAGAGGCCCGCGCTGCGCTTCTTCGCCGCCTTGTAGCGGGAGACCGTCGGGTCGCCGCTGAGCCAGAAGCGCCAGGGGTAGTCGTGGGTGCCGCCGGCGCCGGACACCCCGACGCGCGGCCCGGAGCTGATGCCGGGAGCCTGGACGGGCGGCAACTCCAGCCGGAACGGTGCGCCGAGCGCGTCCCGGCCGCTGTCCGCCGTGGTCAGTCCGAGCGCCGTGGCGAGACGGGCGGGGCCGCTCGCCAGGTCTTTCGGGGCTTTCGACGTCGGACGCCGGGCATGTGCCAGCTCCTCCCCCGCGACGATCTCGCCGGCCCGCAGGAGCAGGGCCGATGCTGTGCCCGCCGGTCCGCACACGATGTTGGCGCAGTGGTGCATGCCGTAGGTGAAGTAGACGTACAGGTGGCCGGCCGGGCCGAACATGGGAGCGTTGCGTGCCGTGGCTCCGCGGAAGGTGTGCGAACCGGGATCGGGGTGCAGCGAATCATGCGGGCCCAGATAGGCCTCCACCTCGGTGATCCGCACCGACACCGGGCCGTCCCTGCCCTCATGCGTCAGCACCGCGCCCAGCAGCCGCGGCGCCACCTGCCGGGCATCGGAGGACAACAGCTCCCGCACGGCCTCGGGTGTCAGTCCGGAATCCATGCTTCAACGTTAACTCTCCCGGCCGGGCCCGCCACGGCCGTGTCCGATTTCCGCTAGCAGCAGTACCGGGAAGCTGGCAGGATGAACAGATGGACTTCCTGCAGCGCTACCGGGCAATCGATGCCCGGGACACCCGTTTCGACGGGCAGTTTTACACCGCTGTCCGCACCACGGGCATCTATTGCCGGCCGTCGTGCCCGGCCCGGACCCCCAAAGCGGCCAATGTCACCTTCTACGAAACGTCTGCCGCCGCGCACGACGCCGGCTACCGGGCCTGCAAACGCTGCCTGCCCGAGGCCGTCCCCGGCACACCCGCGTGGAACCTCCGCTCCGACATCGCCGGCCGTGCCATGCGGCTCATCAATGACGGAGTTATCAACCGCGACGGCGTCGAAGGGCTCGCCGCCAGGCTGGGCTACTCCTCCCGGCAGCTCAACCGGATCCTGAGCCATGAACTCGGCGCCGGCCCGCTCTCGCTGGCCCGGGCCAGCCGCGCCCAGACCGCCCGCACGCTGCTCGTCTCAACCCCGATGAAGGTGGCCGACATCGCATTCGCCGCCGGCTTCAGCAGCGTGCGCCAGTTCAATGAGACCATCGGCGAGGTCTTCGCGATGACCCCCTCGGCGCTCCGGGCCACCGCCCGGCACAACCAGGCGCCAGGCCCGGCAGCAGTGTCGTCGACCGCACTCACGCTGAACCTGCCGTACCGGGAACCGTTTGATCCCGGCGTCTTCGACTTCCTCGCCGTCCGCGCCGTCCCGGGCATCGAGGAAGGGACGTCAAACTCGTACGCCCGGACCCTGCGGCTTGCCCACGGCGATGCCCGCTTCCGGGTGGACTACGACGCCGGTGCAACGGGCCGTCCGCTGGTGCTGACTATCGGCGCCGTCGACCTGCGGGATCTGGCCTCGCTGCTCAGCCGGGTCCGCCGCCTGCTGGATCTCGACGCCGATCCGGTCGCCATCGACGGCGCGCTGGAGGCCGATCCGCGGCTCGCGGAGAGCGTGGCGCGCATTCCGGGCATGCGGATGCCCGGCGCCGTCGACCCGCAGGAGCTCCTGGTCCGTGCCATGATCGGGCAGCAGATCACGGTGGCGGCGGCCCGCACCGCGCTCATCCAGCTGTCCGCGGCAGGGAGCGAGTGCCTGGTTTCCGCCGACGGCCTGCACCGGCTGTTCCCCACGGCAGCGCAGATCGCGGAGACCGGCTTCGAACTTCTCCGTGGCCCGCAGCGCCGCATCGACTCCGTCCGCGGGGCTGCCGCGGCGATGGCCTCCGGGGAGCTCGATTTCGGCTACGGCGATGATCTGCCCGGGCTGGCGGCCAAGCTCCTGCCGCTGCCCGGCGTCGGGCCGTGGACCGTGGGGTATGTCGGGATGCGGGTGATCGGTGCGCCCGATGTTTTCCTGGCCAATGACGCCGCTGTGCGGAACGGGATCCGCTCGCTCGCCGGATCTTCCGACGGCGCGGCCCGGTCCCCTGGATTCCGGCCGAGCCCGGACTTCCGTGAACTCAGCCCGTGGCGCTCCTACGCAACCATGCACCTCTGGCGGGCAGCCGCCGCACGCACCGCTGTACGGGCCGCGACCCGCACCCAGACACCCACTCCGACTCCGACTCCGAAGAAAGCGATGCCATGAAAGCCCAGCTGTTGACCATGTCCACCCCGGACGGCCCGTTCACCATCATGGCCCGGGACGGGGCCGTGCTGGCCTCCGGCTGGACGGCCGTCCCAGGTGAGCTGACCGGGCAGATCCACGCGGACCTGCTGCCTGTGGAGTTCGAGCCCGTCACGGAGCTGGGCTCCATCTCGGCCGCCGTCGAGGATTTCTACGCGGGCAATCCGGGTGCGGCCATGGCGGTACCCGTGCTGCAGAAGTCCGGACCGTTCCGGGGACATGCCTGGGACGTGCTGCGGACCGTGGAGCCCGGGCATCCGGTGACCTACACCGAGTACGCGGAGCTGTCCGGCAATGTAAAGGCCGTCCGGGCCGCGGCCAGCGCCTGCGCCTTCAATGCGGCGGCGCTGTTCGTACCCTGCCACCGGGTGATCCGCACCGACGGCAGCCTGGGCGGCTTCCGCTGGGGACTGGTCATCAAGGAAAGCCTGCTGGACCGGGAACGCGAGCTGGCCCGCACCTCAAAGTGAGGGGCCCTACTTCGTCACGGGCACCCCGGCGGGCCACGGCAGCAGCGCGGGGAGTTCGACGCCGTCGGCCGCGGCTGTGGCGCGCAGGCTGCCCAGCGTCGGAGTGCGTCCCGCAAGCCACGCCGCAATATCCGTCAGCATTCCGTTGATAACGGTGGACTTGCCCCCGGCCGCTCCGATGGCTTTCGCCGGCAGACCGAGCGGCTGGAGGACGAACCGCTCCCCCTCGGGGACGCGTACCGCGAGGAAGTCGAAGAGGTGCTCACAGAACGGCCGACTCCAGCTTTCCGGGCCCCGGCCCGTCCCGAGGTCGCCGGCGTGGATAGTCAGTTCGCGCCAGAGCGCCAGGCCGCCGTCGAACACGACGCCGCCACGGTAGCTGATCGGCGCCTGCCAGCCTGCCGGCTCGAGGGACCCGAAGGCGCGCAGGGCCCGTTCCAGAGCTGCGTCCACGTCGGCCCCGTGGTCCTCGAGGCTGTGCCCGGCGGCCATGTCAATGGCCCGGTTACGGCCTTCGAAGCCGCCGTCGTAAAGCTCGACGCTCTCGCCCCGGGCGGCATATTCCAGCTGGCGGGCCATCGCGTTGGCGATACCGCAGAGATGGGCCAGCACATGGCCGCGGGTCCAGCCCGGCAGTTCCGAGGGCGCGCTGACGTCCGGCTCCGTCAGGTTGGCGGTGATTCCGGCCACGGCATCGGCGGCGCGGTGAAGATCTTCCAGAAGCTTTCCAGGGGTGATAGCGGTCATGGCGAACATCCTAGCCGGAGCTCCCGCATTAGCGCGGACTAACCCAGCTCGGCCGGTCCGTAGCGGTGGCGGATGTGCCGGCGGTCGTGCCGGGCCTGCCAGAACTCGATCTCGCGGGGCCGGACGGCGTAGAGCTGCCAGCCCGGGTTCTCGGTGCCGTCGGCGCCGGGCCGGGCGTGCCAGTCGGAGACGGACGCCTCCGCGGACAGCTCAACGACGCCGCCTGCGACGCGGACCTGCCGGCCCTGCTGCTGCCAGTAGAAGTTCAGGGCAGCCTGCGGATTCCCCGCGAGTTCCCGGCCCTTCCGCGAGGCGCGGGACGTGGCGAAGTGCCAGCCGTCGTCGTCGATGTCCTTCAGGATCAGCATCCGGCAGGAGGGGCGTCCATCGGCATCGGCCGTGGCCAGGCTGCACGCGTTGGGCTGCGGCACACCGGCTACCAGCGCTTCGGCGAGCCAGAGGCGGAACAGCTCCGCCGGGTCCGCGGGCGCCGCGGCGGGATCAAAATCCGGGAGGCGCTCGGGGGAATCGGGCAGGGCACGCAGAAGTTGGCGGAAGGATTCGCTCATGCACCCATCTTAAGCGCCGCGAGTTGGCATTTCACGGCAGTGTTTTCGAAAAACATTGCCGCGAAATGCCAACTCGGGGGTGGGGCCCGGGACCAGCCGGAGCTAGCCCGCGTATCCGCGGACGCCGGCAAGCTCGCCTTCGAGAGCCAGCAGCTGGCGCTCGACGGCGGCCGGTGCGGTGCCGCCCTGGGAGTTCCGGCTGTTGAGCGAGCCCTCGGTGGACAGGACCGTGCGGACCTCCGGCGTCAGGTGCTCGGAAATGGCGGCATATTCCCCGTCCGTCAGGTCCCAGAGTTCGACGCCGCGGCTTTCGGCCTGCTTGACGGCGGCACCGGAGAGTTCATGCGCCTCGCGGAACGGAATACCCTGGCGGACCAGCCATTCGGCGATGTCCGTGGCCAGCGCGAAGCCCTGCGGGGCCAGGGACTCCATCCGCCCGGTGTTGAACGTCAGCGTCGCGATCATGCCGGAGACCGCCGGGAGCAGGACTTCCAGTGTGTCGGCGGCGTCGAAGACCGGTTCCTTGTCCTCCTGCAGGTCGCGGTTGTACGCGAGCGGCAGGCCTTTCAGGGTGGCCAGCAGCCCGGTCAGGTTGCCGATCAGCCGGCCGGCCTTGCCGCGTGCCAGTTCGGCCACGTCCGGGTTCTTCTTCTGCGGCATGATCGAGGATCCGGTGGAATAGGAATCGTGCAGGGTCACGAAGGAGAACTCCTTGGTGGCCCAGAGGATGACTTCCTCCGACACCCGGGAAAGGTCCACCCCGATCATGGCCGTGATCCACGCGAACTCGGCAAAGACATCGCGGGAGGCGGTGCCATCGATCGAGTTGTGCGTGGCGGAGAAGAAGCCCAGTTCCGCGGCCACGGCCTCCGGATCCAGGCCCAGCGAGGATCCCGCCAGGGCACCCGAACCATAGGGCGAAACCCCGGCGCGCTTGTCCCAGTCCTGGAACCGCTGCACATCGCGCAGCAGCGGCCAGGCGTGGGCCAGCAGGTGGTGGCTGAGCAGCACCGGCTGGGCGTGCTGGAGGTGGGTGCGGCCGGGCATCGCCACGCCCTGGTGCGCCTTGGCCTGGCCTACCAGCGCGTCGATCGTGGCCAGCACACCGCGGGCGATGATCCGGGCGTGGTCACGCAGGAACATCCGGCCCAGCGTGGCCACCTGGTCGTTGCGGGACCGGCCGGCGCGGAGCTTGCCGCCGAGCTGGGTGCCGGCCCGCTCGATGAGTCCGCGCTCCAACGAACCGTGGACGTCCTCGTCGGACTCCGCCGGGAGGTAGGCGCCGGAGGCCACATCCTCGTCGAGCCGGTTCAGGGCGTCGAGCATGCCCTCCAGTTCGGCGTCATCCAGGAGCCCGGCCTGGTGCAGCACGCGGGCGTGCGCCTTGGATCCGGCGATGTCGTAGCGGGCCAGCCGCCAGTCAAAGTGCGTGGACTTACTCAGGGCCGCGAGGGCATCCGCGGGGCCGCCGGCAAAGCGGCCGCCCCACAGCGCACCCGTATTCGTCCCCGAGCGCACCCCGGACTTGGTGGTTTCCGACTCAGCCACGGGGCTACTGACCCGCGACGCGGATGTCGCGGCCGGAGGCAACCTTGGCGGACATGCCCCACAGCTCGATGAAGCCGCGCGCCATCGACTGGTCGAAGGTGTCGCCGGTGTCGTAGGTGGCGAGGTCGAAGTCGTAGAGCGAGGTCCCGGAGCGGCGTCCGTTGACGATCGCCTGGCCGCCGTGCAGCACCATGCGGATGTCGCCGGTGACGTAGCGCTGGGTGTCCTCGATGAAGGCATCGAGGGAGCGCTTGAGCGGCGAGAACCACTGGCCGTCGTAGACCAGCTCGGACCAGCGCTGGCCGACGGTCGCCTTGAAGCGGGCCTGCTCGCGTTCGATCGTGATGTCCTCGAGGTGCTTGTGCGCGGTGATCAGCGCCATGGCACCTGGTGCCTCGTAGATTTCGCGGGACTTGATGCCGACGAGGCGGTCCTCGACGACGTCGATCCGGCCGACACCCTGGGCGCCGGCGCGGCGGTTCAGTTCCTTGATGGCCTGCAGCGGGGTGACCCTGACGCCGTCGATCGCCACCGGGACGCCGGCTTCGAAGGAGATAGTGACCTCATCCGGCGCCGGCGGAAATTCCGGTGCGGCGGTGTAGTCGTAGATGTCCTTGGTGGGGGCGTTCCAGATGTCCTCGAGGTAGCCGGTTTCGACGGCCCGGCCCCAGACGTTCTGGTCGATCGAGTACGGGTTCTTTTTGGTGGTCTCGATCGGCAGTCCCTTTTCCTCGGCGAAGGCGATGGCCTTGTCGCGGGTCAGGGCGAGGTCGCGGACCGGGGCGATGCACTTCAGGTCCGGGCCGAGCGTCTGGATGCCGACTTCGAAGCGGACCTGGTCGTTGCCCTTGCCGGTGCAGCCGTGGGCCACCGTGGTGGCGCCGAATTCGCGGGCGGCCTTGACCAGGTGCTTGACGATCACCGGGCGGGAGATCGCGGAGACCAGCGGGTAGTGGCCCTGGTAGAGGGCGTTGGCCTTCAGGGTGGGCATGCAGTACTCGTTGGCGAACTCGTCGCTCGCGTCGGCCACATAGGCCTCGACGGCGCCGCAGCCCAGGGCGCGCTGGCGGATGGTCTCCAGCGACTCGCCGCCCTGTCCGACGTCGACGGCTACGGCGATAACCTCGGCGCCGGTGGCTTCACCGATCCAGCCGATTGCTACGGAAGTATCCAGGCCACCGGAGTAGGCCAGAACAATACGCTCAGTCACGTCAAATGCTCCTTAGTTGTTGGGTGATGCTTTTGTCTGTGAATCTGTGGGTGGATCTGTGTGGGTGGATCGGTCTACGGAAAGCCTGTCACAGGACAGCGGCGGCCCCAATCCCGGGAACGCCGGCCGGCTACTGGCCGCCGGCTTCCTCGGCCAGCTGCAGGAAACGCGCGGCCGTGGCCGCACCGCCAAACGGATCGCGGGTGACCAGCAACACCGTGTCGTCCCCTGCGATGGTGCCCAGGATGGACGGCATCACCGAGTGGTCGATCGCGAGGGCCAGGAAGTTGGCGGCCCCGGGCGGCGTCCGAAGCACCACGAGGTTCCCGGACGCTTCGGCCGTGACCAGCAGTTCCCCGCACAGCCGGGCCAGGCGGGCATCGAGGATTTCCTGGGTGACGCCGCTCTTGGCCGCGCGCTCACCGCCCTCCCCGGGCACCGCGTACACGAGCACGCCTTCCTTGCCGCGTACCCGGACTGCGCCCAGCTCCACAAGGTCCCGGGACAGCGTGGCCTGGGTGACCTGGACGCCGGCATCCGCCAGCAGGGCCGCCAGTTCCGCCTGCGAGCGGACGGACTCGCCGGTCAGGATCGCGGTGATCCGCGCCTGCCGGGCCGTCTTGGTGGCCGGGCTGGCCCCCGGAGTGGCCGGCTGGACGGACACTATCCGAGTCCTTCAACCACGGCGAGGCCGGAGCGGTGCATGAGCCAGGCCATCAGCGCCTTCTGCGCATGGAGCCGGTTTTCGGCCTCGTCCCAGACGACCGACTGCGGGCCGTCGATGACGCCGGCGGCGATCTCATAGCCGCGGTAGGCCGGCAGGCAATGGAGCACGACGGCGTCCGGTGCCGCGAGCTTCATCGCCGCCTCGTCCACGGCGTAGTCGCGGAACAGCCTGAGCCGGGCTTCCTTTTCGTCCTCCTGGCCCATCGACACCCAGGTGTCCGTGGCGACCACATCGGCACCCAGCAGGGCCTCGGCGGCGTCGATCGTGACCAGTACGGAGCCGCCGGTTTCCGCGGCACGGTCCTCGGCTGCGGCGATGATCTCCGGGGACGGCAGGTAGCCGTCGGGGCCGGCGACGCGTACGTGCATGCCCGCCGTGACGCCCGCCAGCAGGTACGAGTTGGCCATGTTGTTGGCCGAGTCGCCGAGGTAGCTCATGGTGAGGCCCGTGAGTGGTCCCTTGTGTTCCTTGACGGTGAGCAGGTCGGCGAGCAGCTGGCAGGGGTGGTAGTCATCGCACAGGGCGTTGATCACCGGGACGCGGGAGTTCGCGGCCATCGCGACGAGGCCGGAGTGCGCGCCGGTGCGCCAGACGATGGTGGACACCATGCGTTCGAGCACCTTAGCGGTGTCCTCGACCGATTCCTTGTGCCCGATCTGTGCCTCGCCCGGGTTGATGATGAGGGCGTTGCCGCCCATATCCGCCACGCCGGCGGCAAAGGAGACGCGGGTCCGGGTGGAGGTCTTGTCGAAGATGACGGCCACGGTCTTGCGGCCGCTCCCCTCCGCGGCGAAGGGCTGCACGCTGTAGGGCGCCGCCTTCATCCGCACGGCGAGCTCGAGGACTTCGGCCTGTTCGGCCGGGGTGAGGTCGGTGTCCTTGAGGAAGTGGCGGGTCTGGACTGGGCTCTGGGAAGAGATGCTCGGTGCGTTCACTGGGCGTCCTTTGCGGTCTGGAGGAGGGCGGGCAGCGCGGCCAGGAAGCGGTCGGCCTGGTCCGTGGTGAGGATCAGCGGCGGCGCGAGCCGGATGGTGTGCGGGGTGGGGCTGTTGACGATGAAGCCCGCCTCGAGCCCGGCGGTCACGACGGCGGGGCCGACGTCGGCGTCGAGGTCGAAGCCGATCAGCAGCCCTTCGCCGCGGACCCCCGTCACGCCGTCGACCGCGGCGAGGCCGGAGCGCAGGTGCTCCCCCACGTCCCGGACGTGGTCCAGGAGCTGCTGGTTTTCCAGCACGTGCAGGGTGGCCAATGCCGCGGCGGCGGCCACCGGGTTGCCGCCGAAGGTGGTCCCGTGCTGGCCGGCGGTCAGCAGCGAGGACGTCTCCGGGCCGAAGGTGATGAGCGCGCCGATCGGGAAGCCACCGCCCAGGCCCTTGGCGAGGGTCACGGCGTCGGGCACGATCCCGGCGTCCTCGCTCGCGAGCCATTTGCCGGTACGGCCGATCCCGGTCTGCACCTCGTCCAGGATCAGCAGGGCGCCGGCGGCACTGGTCGCCTCGCGGGCGGCCGTGAGGTAGCCGGCGGGCAGCGGCCGGACGCCCGCCTCGCCCTGGATCGGTTCGAGGAAGACGGCAGCCGTAGTGTCATCCACCGCGTCCCGGAGGGCCCCGATGTCACCGAAGGGGATGTGCACGACGCCGGCGGGCAGCGGAGCGAAGGGCGCCCGGTAGGCTTCCTTCGCCGTGAGGGCGAGGGCGCCCATGGTGCGGCCGTGGAAGGCGCCTTCAAGGGCAATGATCTTGGTCCGCGGTTTCCGGGCGGGCCCGGTATTCCGCCGGGCCAGCTTGAACGCGGCCTCGACGGCTTCGGTCCCGGAGTTGGCGAAGAACACCTTGGACCCGGCCGGGGCCTTGGTGAGTTCCAGCAGTTTCTCGGCCAGCGCGATCTGGCTGGGGCTCGTGAAGAAGTTGGAGACGTGGCCCAGGGTAGCGAGCTGGCTGGAGATCACCGAGGTGACAAACGGGTGCGCGTGACCCAGGGCGTTGACGGCGATCCCGCCGAGCAGGTCCAGGTATTCCTTGCCGTCGGCGTCCCAGACGAGGCAGCCGGCGCCGCGGACCAGGACGCGCTGCGGGGTGCCGAAGACTCCCAGCAGCGAGGAGGAGTAGCGGGACAGCCACTGCGCACCGGTTGCGTGGCCCCGGGTTTCGATAATCTCGGCAAGCTCCGGTGATTTTTCGATCCGGTTCATTTGTTTTCCTCGTCCGGGACGACCTGCGTGCCGATGCCCGCGGTTGTGAAGGTTTCCAGCAGCATCGAGTGCGGCAGCCGGCCGTCCACAATGTGGGCACGCTCCACGCCGCCCTCGACGGCCTTGAGGCAGGCTTCCATTTTCGGGATCATGCCGGACTCCAGGCGCGGCAGCAGCTCGCGCAGTTCCGAGGCCGTCAGCGAGGAAATCAGCGAGGAGCGGTCCGGCCAGTCGCCGAAGAGTCCCTCGACGTCGGTGAGGATCACCAGCTTGGAGGCGCCGAGCGCCTCGGCGAGGGCCGCGGCGGCGGTATCGGCATTGACGTTCAGGACCTGGCCCGTCGTCTGCGCTTGTTTTGCTCCCCTGTCGCCTGTTCCGTCATCAAAGATCTCCGGGGCGACGGTCGAGATCACCGGGATCCGGCCGGCCGCGACGATGTCCAGGATGCCCTCGGGATTCACCCCGATGACTTCGCCGACGAGGCCCAGGTCCACCTCTTCACCGTCCACGACGGTGCCGGTGCGGACGGCCCGGAGCAGTCCGCCGTCCTCTCCGGACATGCCGACGGCGTAGGGGCCGTGGGAGTTGATCAGGCCCACGAGCTCACGGCCGACCTGGCCGGTGAGGACCATCCGTACCACGTCCATCGCCTCGGGGGTGGTGACGCGCAGCCCGCCCTTGAACTCGGATTCGATGCCGAGCCGGTTGAGCATGGCGTTGATCTGCGGGCCTCCGCCGTGCACCACCACCGGGTGGATCCCAACGTGGTGCAGGAAGACGACGTCTTCGGCGAAGGCGCGCCGAAGCTCGTCGTTGACCATGGCGTTGCCGCCGTATTTGATCACCATGGTGGTGCCGGCGAAGCGCTGGATCCAGGGCAGTGCCTCGATCAGGGTGCCCGCCTTGCTCTGGGCATCGCGCATGGAGGTGGTTTCGCGTGTCTGGGTGTTCATGCTGTTCGTCCCTCCGGGAACTGCCTAGCTTGAGTAGGCGCTGTTTTCGTGGACGTATTCGTGCGTGAGGTCGTTGGTCAGGATCGTGGCCTCGGCGCCCCCGGCGTGCAGATCGATCTCGACCAGCACCCCGCGCGGCTCGAGGTCCACGAGGCTGCGGTCATCGCCGATGCTGCCGTTGCGGCAGATCTGGACGCCGTTCATGGACACGTTCAGCTGGTCCGGTTCGAAGGCCGCGTCCGTGGTGCCGACGGCGGAGAGCACCCGGCCCCAGTTGGGATCCTTGCCGAAGATGGCTGTCTTGAAGAGGTTGGAGCGGGCGACGGCGCGGCTGACGGTCTCTGCGTCCCGTTCGCTGGCGGCGTTGAAGGTGCGGATGGCGATGTCGTGACTGGCGCCTTCGGCGTCGCCAATCAGCTTGCGGGCCAGTTCCGCGCAGACCTGCGTGAGGGCCTTGCCGAACTCGACGGCGGACGGCACGGCCCCGGACGCGGCCGAGGCCAGCAGCACCACGGTGTCGTTCGTGGACATACAGCCGTCCGAGTCCGCCCGGTCGAAAGTGACCCGGGTGGCATCGCGGAGGACGACGTCGAGCATGTCCGGCTGGACGTCCGCGTCCGTGGTGAGGACCACCAGCATGGTGGCGAGCCCGGGAGCGAGCATGCCGGCGCCCTTGGCCATGCCACCGATGGTGAATTCGATTCCTTCGGCATCCACACCCGTGAAGACGGCCTGCTTGGCCACAGAGTCCGTGGTCATGATGGCAGCGGCGGCGTCGGACCCGCCGTCGGTGCTCAGCACTGCCGTGGCGGCGCCGAGCCCGGCAAGGATCTTGTCCATCGGGAGCTGCTCGCCGATCAGGCCGGTGGAGCAGACCACAACGTCGGTCGCGGAAATACCCAGCGCTTCGGCGGTCTTCTCGGCCGTCGTGTGGGTGTTCTGGAAGCCTTGCGGGCCGGTGCAGGCGTTGGCTCCGCCTGAGTTGAGGATGACGGCATCCACCCGCCCGTCCTTGACCACCTCGCGGGACCAGTGCACGGGGGCTGCGGCCACCCGGTTGGAGGTGAAGACGGCTGCGGCGGCCTTGGCAGGCCCGTCGTTGACGACGAGGGCCAGGTCCGGGTTGCCGGAGGTCTTGAGGCCGGCCGTTACGCCGGCGGCGCGGAATCCCTTGGGTGCGGTGATGCTCACGGTGCGACTCCCTGCAGGTCGAGGCCGGCGGTTTCCGCCAGGCCGAGGGCAATGTTCATGGACTGCACGGCGCCGCCGGCGGTCCCCTTGGTCAAGTTGTCGATGGCGCAGGTGACGATCACACGGCCGGTGTGCTCGTCGAGCGCCAGCTGCATCACGGCATGGTTGGATCCCTGCACGGACTTGGTGGAAGGCCAGCGGCCTTCCGGCAGCAGGTGGACGAACGGCTCGTCGTCGTAGGCCTCGCTCCACGCGCCCCGGAGCTCCTCGGCCGTGACGCCGGGGCGAATCTTCGCGGTGGCGGTGGTGAGGATGCCCCGGCTCATCGGCGCCAGGGTGGGCGTGAAGGAAACGGTGACCGGTCCGCGTGCGGCCTTGGACAGTCCCTGTTCGATCTCCGGGGTGTGCCGGTGTCCGCCGCCCACGCCGTACGGGCTCATTGAGCCCATGACCTCGGCGCCGATCAGGTTGAATTTGGCGGCCTTGCCGGCCCCTGAGGTACCGGAAGCGGCAACGATGACGACGTCGTCCCCCTGCAGCAGGTGGCTGCCGAAGCCCGGCGTGAGGGCCAGCAGGGCCGACGTCGGGTAGCAGCCCGGGACGGCGATCCGCTTGGCGCCGCGGAGTTCTTCGCGCTGGCCGGGAAGTTCCGGCAATCCGTAGGGCCAGGTGCCCGCGTGCGGCGATCCGTAGAACTTTTCCCAGGCGGCAGGGTCCGCCAGGCGGTGGTCGGCGCCGGCGTCGATCACCAGGGTGCCGGCCGGCAGCTGGGCCGCGATCCCGGCGGAGGCACCGTGCGGAAGAGCCAGGAACACGACGTCGTGTCCGGACAGGTTTTCCACCGTGGTGTCTTCGAGGATGCGGCTGGCCAGGCCATGGAGATGCGGCTGCAATTCCCCTAATCTGGAACCGGCGTTGCTGTGCGCCGTAATGGCGCCGATCATAACGTCGGGATGGCCGGCGAGGAGGCGCAGCACCTCGCCGCCGGCATATCCGCTTGCGCCGGAGACGGCGACAGAAATTGTCATAACCACTACTATACAGCAAGAGTATGCATAGGTGTCGATATTTATGCATCCACTTTCCCGTGTCCGGGCCCCATTCCGGAGCCGGCAGAATCCGGAGAGCGTATGCTTGGCAAAGGGTGATCCAGACCGTGCGGTCCGAATGTCGGATGCGCGTTGCCCGAAACAGTTACGAGGCATGCCCTACATGACCCCCACGCTCACTGCCCCTCTTGAAGCTTCGGGGCGTCCGAAATCGCGCATCCGGCAGCCCAACGCCGTCGTCCTGAGCTATTCGGAACTGCTGAAGACGGTCAAGGCTGCCGGGCTCCTCGAACGCCGCGTCGGTTTCTACATCACCGTGTTTGCCAGCCTGGTCCTCCTGATGACCGCCACGTGGTTCGGTTTCGCCCTCATCGGCGACAGCTGGTTCCAGCTGCTCATCGCCGCCGCCGTGGGCATCCTTTGCACCCAGTTGAGCTTCCTGGCCCACGAGGCCGGACACCGCCAGATCTTCGCCTCCCGGCGCGCCAATGACTGGGCCGCCCGGCTGCTCGCCACCTCCGTGGCCGGCATCAGCTACTCCTGGTGGGAGCAGAAGCACGGCGCGCACCATAACCACCCGAACGTCATTTCCAAGGACCCGGACATCGCCACCGGCGCCATCGCCTTCTTCCCGGAAGCCGCTGCCACGAGGCAGGGCCGGTTCTCCTTCCTGACCCGCAAGCAGGGCTGGTTGTTCTTCCCGCTGCTGTTCCTGGTGGGCCTGGGCCTGCAGATCGATTCGATCAAGTTCGTCTTCCAACGCGCCAAGGTCACGCACCGCTGGGTGGAAATCCCGATTCTCGCGGTCCGCCTGAGCCTGCTCCCGGTTCTCGCCTTCACCTTCCTGCCGTGGGGCATGGCACTGGCCTTCATCGCCGTCCAGCTCCTCGTCTTCGGTTTCTACATGGGCGCGTCCTTCGCGCCGAACCACAAGGGCATGCCGGTGCTGCCGGCGGACAGCCGCGTGGACTTCTTCAGCCGCCAGGTCCTGACGTCCCGGAACATCTCCGGCGGCTTCTTTATGGACATCCTGCTCGGTGGCCTCAACCGCCAGGCCGAGCACCACCTCTTCCCGGACATGGCCCGCCCGCAGCTGGACAAGGCCGCCGTGATCGTCCGCGAGTTCTGCGCCAAGCACCAGGTCCCCTACACGGAAACCACGCTGCTGCAGTCCTACGGCATCATCGTCCGGTACCTCAACGAAGTCGGCCTCTCCGCCGGCCGGCACTTCGAATGCCCGATGGCTACGGTTACCCGCCGCTTCTAAAGCGGCGGCCAGTTCTCCGCTGCTGCGGAGGCGCACTGCGACGCGGCACTGAACATCCTGTTTGACCCGAAGTGACGGCCGGTTACCGGCCGTCACTTCGTCGTTGGAGCCGGTGTCTCTAGGATGGGTGCAGGATCATGGCGCGGAAGTCCGGGCCCGGAAAATTCTGCCGGGAGAATCCAGCCCGGCATAAGGAGACACATGATGCATGCAATCGTCGCCCGCGAGGCAGGCGGGCCAGGCGTTCTCACGCTCGCCAAGGTGGAACGCCCGGTGCCGGGTCCCGGCCAGCTGCTGGTCCGGGTCTCCGCCGTCGGTGTGAACTTCATCGACACCTACAAGCGCAGCGGCACCTACAAGGTGCCCTACCCCTTCACCCCCGGTTCCGAGGCATCCGGCACTGTGGAGGACCTCGGCGACGGCGTCACGGGGTTCTCCCCCGGTGACCGGGTTGCGACGGCCGAAGGCATCAACTGCTACGCCGGCTACGCCCTGATCGATCAGGACAAGGCCCTGCCCGTCCCCCGCGGCGTAGACGATTTCACCGCCGCGGCCCTGCCGCTTCAGGGGATCACGGCGCATTACCTGGTCAATTCCTCCTTCAAGGTAGAGCCGGGCCACACCGTGTTGCTCCACGCCGGCGCGGGCGGCGTCGGCCTCCTGCTGATCCAGCTGCTCAAGGCCAGGGGCGCCCGCGTCATCACCACCGTCTCCGCCGATGCGAAGGAGCGGCTGGCCCGCGGGGCCGGCGCAGACCATGTGCTGCGCTACGACGGCTTCGCGGCCAAGGTCCGCGAACTGACCGACGGGACCGGCGCGGACGTCGTGTACGACGGCGTCGGCAAGGACACCTTCGACGGCTCCCTCGCCGCCCTGCGCATCCGCGGCACCCTCGTGCTCTTCGGCGCGGCCTCCGGCCCGGTGCCGCCCGTCGACCCGCAGCGGCTCAACGCCGGCGGCTCGCTGTACCTGACCCGGCCGACGATCGCCCACTTCCTGCGCGACGCCCAGGAACGCCGCTGGCGCTCCGACGAGATTTTTGCGGCGGTGGCCGACGGAAGCCTCAGGGTCCGGATCGGCGCCCGCTACGACCTGGCGGACGCGGCCCGGGCCCACGACGACCTGGAGCAGCGGCGCACCACCGGCAAAGTAATCCTGGTTCCCTGATGTCCGGGACGCCGGCGGCCGGGCGGCGGGACCGGCAGCAGGACAACAGCGAAACATAATACGAGCACCGGTCCGGGCGGCCGAGGATTAACGCAAAGCGAACCCGGACACCTTCCGTTCACCTCAACCGGAGACAATCCCCCTGTGACTGAGCAGCAACCGCACCCCAGCGATCCCCCGCAGGCCCCGGCCACCGTCAGCCCGGTCTATCCGGCGCAGCTTCCGGGATCGCTGGCGGCACCGCCGGAGCGGACCCTGATCGACATCCTGCAGGACACCGCCACCCGCTTTCCGGACGCCTCCGCACTCGACGACGGCCACGAATCGCTCAGCTACGCCCAGTTGCTGGCGGCAGTCCGGGCCACGGCGAAGGAACTGCACCTGGCCGGCCTCGGCGCCGGGGACAAGATTGGCATCCGGATCCCCTCCGGCACCAACCGGCTCTACCTCTCAATCCTGGCCATCCTGATGGTCGGCGCAGCCTACGTCCCGGTGGACGCAGATGACCCGGATGAACGGGCCAAGCTGGTCTTCGGCGAGGCCGGGATCGCGGGCATACTGCGGGGAAGCGGAGAGATCGTGACGGGCAGCGGGCGGCCCCGGCCGTTCCGGTCCCCGCGGCTGCCCGGTGCGGACGACGATGCCTGGGTCATCTTCACCTCGGGCTCCACCGGAACCCCCAAGGGCGTTGCCGTGCGGCACCGCTCCGCGGCGGCCTTCGTCGATGCCGAAGCCCGGATCTTCCTGGCGGACGATCCGATCGGGCCGCAGGACCGTGTCCTGGCCGGCCTGTCCGTCGCATTTGATGCTTCCTGCGAGGAAATGTGGCTCGCGTGGCGCCATGGCGCCTGCCTCGTCCCTGCTCCGCGGGCCCTCGTAAGGACCGGCATGGACCTCGGCCCGTGGCTGATCAGCCACGGCATTACGGTGGTCTCCACGGTGCCCACCCTTGCCGCCCTCTGGCCGGTCGAATCCCTCGAGAGCGTCCGGCTGCTGATCTTCGGCGGCGAGGCGTGCCCGCCGGAACTCGGGGACCGGCTCGCGGTCGAAGGCCGCGAAGTCTGGAACACGTACGGCCCCACCGAGGCCACCGTCGTTGCCTGCGCGGCACCGCTGGGAGGTCCCGGGCCGATCAGGATCGGGCTGCCGCTGGACGGCTGGGACCTCGCCGTCGTCGATGCCAACGCGCTGCCCGTCGGCGAGGGCGAGGTGGGCGAGCTGATCATCGGCGGCGTTGGACTGGCCCGCTATCTGGATCCGGCGAAGGACGCCGAAAAGTACGCCCCCATGCCTTCCCTCGGCTGGGATCGGGCCTACCGTTCCGGTGACCTGGTCCGCTACGAAGCCGCCGGCCTGGTCTTCCAGGGGCGCGCCGATGAGCAGGTGAAGCTCGGCGGCCGCCGGATCGAACTGGGCGAAATCGACGCCGCCCTGCAGGCTCTCCCGGATGTTGCCGGCGCAGCCGCCGCGGTGCAGACCACGGCGGCCGGCAACCAGATCCTGGTCGGCTACCTCGCTCCGGCCGGCGGCGTCGGGATCGATCTGGCCGCGGCGCGGGAATTGCTCGGCGCGAGCCTGCCGGCCCCGCTGATTCCCCTCCTCACCCTTGTGGAGTCGCTCCCCACAAAGACCAGCGGCAAAGTCGACCGCCACGCCCTGCCCTGGCCGCTGGCCGGTGCCGGAGCCGCCGATGCCGACGGCGCCCCGCTGAACCTCCCGGACGATGCACGCTGGATCGTGGAACAGTGGAGCGCCGTGCTGGGCAGCGCCGTCAGCAGCCTTGACGCCGACTTCTTCGCCTACGGGGGCGGCTCCCTCGCCGCGGCCCAGCTGGTCTCTGCCCTGCGCGTCCGCTACCCCACCATCACGGTGGCCGACATTTACGCCACGCCGCGGATCGGGGCCCTCATCGACGCCGCCCGGCAGTCCCTGCCCGAGGGCGGGGCTGGCCCCGCCCCGGAGCGGACCGTCCGCCGCACCGCCCGCAAGTCACAGGTCTTCCAGACCCTGATGGGCGTGCCGCTGCACCTCCTCGTGGGCATGCGCTGGCTGAGCTATCTGATGGCAGCCAACAACCTCCTGTCGTCGCTGGCCGGCTTCAGCGCAGCGCCCACGGTGTCCTGGTGGTGGGTGGCCGCCTCCTGGCTGGTCTTCGTCAGCCCGGCGGGCCGGATGCTGATCTCAATAGCCGCCGCCCGACTGCTGCTCCGGAAGGTGGTGCCGGGAGCATACCCCCGCTCCGGCCGGGTGCATCTGCGCCTCTGGCTAGCCGAGCAGATCCAGGACCTGGCCGGCGCCATCAGCCTCGCCAGCGCACCGTGGGTGCCCTACTACGCCCGTGCCCTCGGAGTGAAGGTGGGCAACAACGTCCAGCTCCACTCCCTGCCGCCCGTCACCGGGATGCTTTCCCTCGGCAGCGGTTGCAATGTCGAACCCGAGGTGGACTTGTCCGGCTGGTGGATCGACGGCGACGTCGTCCACATCGGCGCCATCCACATCGGTGCCGGAGCGACCATCGGTGCGCGCAGCACACTCATGCCCGGCGCCACCATCGGCGCCGGAGCCCAGGTGGCGCCCGGCTCGGCCGTACTCGGCAAGGTCAAGGCCGGCCAACTTGTCGCCGGGTCCCCGGCCGAGCGGCGAGGAAAGGCCAAGCATTCCTGGCCCGACACGGCGCCGGAGCATCCCCTGATGGGCCGGCTCTGGTTCGCCGGCTTCGCCGCGGCCTCTGCCGTCCTGGCCCTGATCCCCCTGGTGTCCGCGTCCGCCGCGGCGGCGGTCATGTTCTACTTCATCCAGGGCAAGGAATCGCTCTCCGCAGCGCTTCCCCAGCTCGTACTTTCCCTCCCGCCGGCGGCGCTGGTGTGGTTCCTGATGAACCTCGTGCTCATCCTGCTCACCACCCGGCTCCTCGGCGTGGGACTGGCCGAAGGCTACTACCGGGTCCGCAGCCGGATCGGCTGGCAGGTCTGGGCCACCGAACGTGTGCTCGACCTGGCCCGGGACCTGCTGTTCCCCATCTATGCCAGCCTCTTCACCCCGGTCTGGCTGCGCTTGCTCGGCGCGAAGATCGGCAAGAACGTGGAGGCCTCCACCGTCCTGCTGATCCCCAAGATGACCACCGTCGGCGAAGGCGCCTTCCTGGCAGACGACACAATGGTGGCGTCCTACGAACTCGACGGCGGCTGGCTGCGGATTGCCCCAGCCAAGATCGGCAAACGCTCCTTCCTGGGCAACTCGGGCATGACGGCCGCCGGCCGCAGCGTGCCCAAGAACTCGCTCGTCGCGGTGCTCTCGGCGACGCCCGCGAAGGCCAAGTCCGGGACCTCGTGGCTGGGCAGCCCGCCCGTACGGCTCCGGCGCACAGCGATCGCCTCGGATGACACGCGCACGTACCAGCCGCCGCTGAGGCTCAAGATCGCCCGTACGCTCTGGGAACTGGGCCGGTTTGTCCCGGTCGTAGCGACCGTGTCGGTCGCGGCCGGGGTCTTCCTCGCCTTCGATTGGCTGGCCTCCACCTTCAATTACGGGGTTGCCGCGGCCCTGGGCGGCGTCGTGATCCTGATTGCCGGCGCCGTGGCCGCGGGAAGCGCCGTCGTGGCCAAATGGGTCCTCGTGGGGCGCATCCGTCCGGGCGAGCATCCGCTCTGGAGCTCCTTCATCTGGCGCAACGAAGTGGTGGACACCTTCATCGAGATGGTCAGCGCGCCGTGGTTTGCACGCGCGGCCACGGGAACGCCGGCCATGGTCTGGTGGCTCCGGGCTCTCGGCGCGAAGATCGGGGCCGGGACCTGGTGCGAAAGCTACTGGCTGCCGGAAGCGGACCTCGTGACCCTGGGCCGGAACTCCACGGTAAACCGCGGCTGCGTCGTCCAGACCCATCTGTTCCACGACCGTGTGATGAGCATCGACACTGTTACGCTCGAAGACGGAGCGACCATGGGACCCCACGGTGTCATCCTCCCGCAGGCCCGGATCGGCACCGGCGGGACGGTGGGCCCGGCGTCCCTGGTCATGAGGGGCGAAACGGTGCCCGCCGCGACGTACTGGATGGGCAATCCGGTGAGTCCCTGGGGCGGGCCGGCCGCTCCTGCCGCCAAGCCCAAGTAGCCACGCCCGCACCGCCAGTCCCGCACCTGCAATCCCGAAGGCCCGTTTCCCATGAGTTTCACCCCGATGAGTCCCACTGCAGCAGGCACCGGCAGCGCGCTGTCTTCGGGGGGAGCAGCCGGCGCACCGGATCCTTACCTGCCCGGCCACGGCACCAACGCGTACCGCGTTACCCGCTATGAACTCGAACTGGACTACAAGCTCAGCAGCAACCGCCTGAGCGGCCGCGCCGTCCTGCACGCGGTCACGCAGTACGCGACGGCGGCGATCGTCCTGGACCTGACGGGCCTCCGGGCCAGCAAGATCCAGCTCAGCGGCCGGCGGGTGCGGAAGTTCAGCCAGCGTGCGGAGCAGCTTGTCATTGTGCCCGACGCCGCCCTGCTTCCGGGCGAGGAATTCACCCTGGACATCCGTTACGAAGGCAACCCGGCTCCCCGCCGGGGGCTGTGGGGCGAGGTGGGCTGGGAGGAACTCACCGACGGCGTGCTTGTCGCCGGCCAGCCCAACGGGGCGGCGTCCTGGTTCCCGTGTAACGACCACCCGCGGGACAAGGCCAGCTACCGGATCAGCGTGACCACTGACGCCAATTACCGTGCCGTGTGCAACGGGGTGCTGCTCTCACACAGCAGCCGGTCCAGCCGCGAGACCTGGGTCTACGAACAGGCCGAACCCATGTCCACGTATCTCGCCACTGTCCAGATCGGCCGCTACGAACTGCTGGCGCTCAACCCTGGCGGCACGGCGGCTCAAGTGCCGCAGTACGCGGCCGTTCCCGTGGCGCTGGCGGAGGCTGCCCGCGCCGGGCTGGCACGCCAGCCGGAGATGATGCGGACCTTTACCAACTGCTTCGGCCCCTATCCCTTCCCGGAGTACACCGTGGTGGTGACGGAGGACGAGCTGGAGATCCCGCTCGAGGCGCAGACCCTGTCCATCTTCGGTCCCAACCATCTGGAGCCGGGCTGGGAGTCGCAGCGGCTTATTGCCCATGAGCTCTCACACCAGTGGTTCGGCAACTCGCTGACCGCGGCGTCCTGGAAGGACATCTGGCTGCATGAAGGGTTCGCCTGCTACGCGGAATGGATCTGGTCCGAGGAAGCCGGCGTGATGCCGGTGGCGGGCCGGGCGGCCGCCGCCTGGCGGAAGCTTCACGCCGGCAGGCAGGACCTGCTCGTGGGTGACCCCGGGCCGGAGCTGATGTTTGATGACCGCGTGTACAAGCGCGGCGCCCTCGCGCTGCACGCCCTCCGCCTGCGCTGCGGCGACCTGGCGTTCTTTGCCCTGCTGCACGACTGGGCTGAACAAAACCGTCACGGCTCCGTGTCAACACCCCTGTTCATCCTTACCGCCGGCCGGGCGACGGGGCTCGACGCCGATGCCCTGCTGCACCCCTGGCTTTATGAGGAAGCCCTCCCGCCGCTGCCGGTCAGCGGTTAGCCGGGTTTCAGCGGCCGGCCGCCGCCCTCAGGTGGCGGGGTGGGTGAGGTATTCGGCCAGGGTCGCGAGATTTGCCCGGACCGTCCTCGCCTGGGCCATTTCGATGAACGGGTCCGCGAGCTTGCCGAAAATACCGCCCAGGCCCGAGGCTGCGTCGATCCGGTAGGTGTACTTCGTGCCGCCCTCGGCCGCTTGGAGGATGTTGGTCACGGTGAACTCCATTTTTCCTTCAACAGCCTTCTGCGTGAGGCGGCCGGGAGGGTCGAACTCCGTCACTTCGACCGTCCAGTCGAAGAGCCTGCCGACGATCTTGCTCGTGCCGCGGGCCCTGCTTCCCGGGCCAACCGGCCCGCTCCCCTGCTGCTCGGCTTTCACCACCGAGGAGTCCCAGACCGGAATGTTTTCCGGCGCAGCCAGGAAGTCGAAAACCGCCTGGGGCGGGCGGGCAATGAAGACGCTTTCCTCGATAACAGGCATCGCTGAACCTCCAATCTGACGTTGCGTGCGCGCTTGGCGACGGGGCGCCGGAAGCATTTTCAGCGTGCCCCCCGGCGCCAACGCTGGCAAGGACTAACTGCAGTGGCGGCAGGTTTCGGAAGGGCACCCGAAATGATGGCCAGGGCGGCGGTGAATCCTTCGGGCAGTCCCAGCGCCGCCGTGTCTGGCTCCACCAGAGCGGTGCCGTCGGTGAGGCCGGCAAAGGACTCCACCGAGGCCGGATCGACCCGCAGCCCCGTGCCGCCGGCCTTGAGCAGGGCCTCTTTCCGGGCCCAGGCCGCCGCGCGCCACAGCGCCTGCCGCTCGGGCGCAAGGGCGTCCACCAGCCGCCGCTCCGCCGGGGTGAGGGCCACGCCGTCGAACCCGGCAAAGCCGACGCCGGTGCTGTGCGCCAGATCGATACCGATCGCCGCCGGCCCGTAAAGATCTGTCCTTTGGCCGCCGGGCCGGTGATGCCCGACGGCGGCCAGCAGCGCCCATCCGCGGCAGCGCGACAGGCTAAGGGAAAGTCCGGTCGGGGCGCCGTCGAGCCAGTAGCCCGGCCGGCCGTGGTCCAGATCCGGGCCTGTTCCGCAGTCCGGGCACGAATAAGCGGCCGTCAGCTCCCCGGGGCGTACGCCCAGGAGCCCGGCCGCGAAAACGCGTTGGGCAATGCGTCCGGCGAGGAAGTCCTGCCGGCCGGCCGCCGCCTTGATCCCGGCGGCACGCTCGTGTTCCGCGGGATCAAGGAAGGTCCCGCCGTCCGGTCCGACGTCGGCGAGACGAACGGACCGGACGGTGATTCCGGAAACCTCCAGGATTCGGGCCACGTCGGGGCCACCGGATCTTTCTAGCGTTGGACTGCTCCGAAGCGCTCGTGGGCAACCGCCACCGCGCTCTCGCGGGCCACGGATGCCTCGTCGGCGGTCAGCGTGCGGTCGCCGGCCCGGAAGCGCAGGCTGAAGGCCAGCGACTTCTTGCCGTCCTCGATGCCCTTGCCCGCGTACACGTCGAAGAGTGCGACGTCTTCGAGCAGGTCGCCGGCGCCCTCGCGCAGTGCCGTGAGTACCTCTTCCGCCGGAACCTCCTGCGGCACCACCAGGGCAACATCCTGGCTGGCCACAGGGTAGGTGGAGATGTGCCGGGCGACGATCACGTCGGCGGCGGCCTCAAAGAGGGCGTCCGCGTTGAATTCGAGGGCCACCGACCGCGCGGGCATATCGTGCGCGGCGAGCAGCTTCGGGTGCAGTTCGCCGGCGTAGCCCAGGACCTCGCCGGTGCGGAGCGCCAGCTGGGCGGCCCGTCCCGGGTGGAAGGCCTGGTGCCGGCCCTGGCTGACCACGATCTCGACGCCGAGCACGTCGCCGGCGATCCTGGCGATGTCCAGCGCATCGGCCCAGTCCCACGCACGCGGCGCGTGGCCGGCGGCGGCCGGTGAGTCATGTCCGGTGAGCACCGCGGCGAGGTACAGCGGCTGGTCCGGGACGCCGTCGTACAGGGCATCCAGCACCTCATCGCCGGGCCTTGCGCCGAGCGGCGGGATCGTGGCGGTGCCGAGCGTGTCGCCCGGCAGGAACACGAGGCCGGCCTCGAACAGGGCCAGGTCGCGGAAGCCGCGCGAGTGGTTGCGCTTGGCCACCTCGATCAGGCCCGGCAGGATCGAGGTGCGCAGGTATCCCTGCTCCTCGCTGATGGGGTTGGCGAGCTTGAGCGCCTTGCGTGCCTCACCTGCCGTGGCAACGCCGAAGGTGTCATTGGCGGCCTTGGAAACGAACGGGTACGCGAGGACCTCGGTGAGGCCCGAGGCGGCCAGAGCCTGGACGAGGCGCCGGCGCTGCTGCTGGACGCGCGTCAGGCCGCGGCCAGGAGGCGCCACGGGAAGGCTCGCGGGGATCTGGTCGTAGCCGACCAGCCGGGCGATTTCCTCGGTGAGGTCCTCCTTGGTTTCCAGGTCGTTGCGCCAGCTCGGGGCGGTCACCGTGTACCCGCTGTGGTGCTTCTCGACGACGGCGCCCAGGTCCTCGAGCGAGGTGACAATCTGCTCCTCGGTGAAGTCGATGCCGATCCGTTCCGAGGCGAAGGCCGCGGGCAGCTCGACGGTGACGGTGTCAGGCGCGGTGCCGACGTCGGTCCCTGCCTCATCAGCGGTGCCGCCGGCGAGCTCGACCAGGAGGTCAACCACCCGTTGCGCAGCGGTGTTCGCGACGTGCCAGTCAACGCCGCGTTCGAAGCGCTTGGAGGCTTCGGACGGCAGCTTGTGCCGGCGGCGGGAGCGTCCGATGGACACCTCGTCGAAGTGCGCCGCCTCGACCAGGACGTTCGACGTCGAATCGCTGACCTCGGTGGCGGCGCCGCCCATGACGCCGGCGATGCCGATCGCGCCGGAACCGTCGGTGATCAGCAGGTCCTCGACGTCGAGCGCGCGGACCTTCCCGTCCAGGGTGGTTATCTTCTCCCCCGCCACGGCGCGCCGGACCACGATGTCGCCGGACAGCTTGTCCAGGTCGTAGCAGTGCGTGGGCTGCCCAAGTTCGAGCATGACGTAGTTGGAGATGTCCACCGGCAGCGAGATGGAGCGGATGCCGCCGAGCCGGAGCCGGGAGGACATCCACGGCGGTGTGGGCCTGGTGGCATCCACGCCGCGCACGGTGCGGGCCACGAAGCGGTCGCAGCCGGGCTTGCCGTAGACCGGGGCGTCGTCGTTGAGCTTGACGCCATGGCCGCCGGACAGTTCAGCCGGTGCCTGCACCCTCGACGCCGGATCCGTGAAGGATGTGCCGGTGGCGTGCGCGTATTCGCGGGCAACCCCGCGGATGGAGAACGCGTACCCGCGGTCCGGCGTGACATTGATTTCGGCGGCCTGGTCGTAGAGGCCCAGGAGCTCCATTGCGTCGGTGCCGAGTTCGGGATCCAGCCCCATCCTGGACAGCACCAGGATGCCGTCGTGGTCCTCGCCGATGCCGAGTTCGCGCACGGAGGCGATCATGCCGGCGGACAGGTGCCCGTAGGTCTGCCGCGCGGAGATGTGGAAGTCGCCGGGCAGCACGGCGCCGGGGAGGGTGACCACCACTTTGTCGCCTTCCACGAAGTTGTGGGCGCCGCAGATGATGCCCTGGACACCGGAGGGGTCGATGCCCTCGCCGGTGAGGATCTGCTGCTGGCCTTCGGGGACAACCCGGACCTGGCACCAGTTAATGGTTTTGCCGTTGGTCTGGGGCTCCTTGACGATGCTCAGGACCTGGCCCACCACGATGGGGCCCTGGAGGGTGTCCGTGGGGCGGTGGACCGCTTCTTCTTCAAAGCCGACCGTGACCAGCTCGGCCATGACATCTTCGGCCGTCGCTCCGGCCGGTACCTGCGCGAATTCACGCAGCCAGGAAAGTGGGATACGCACTGTTAGATCTCCATCCCGAAGTGCTCGCTGAAACGTACATCGCCTTCGATCATGTCGCGCATGTCGCCGACCTCGTTGCGGAACATGAGCGTCCGCTCGATGCCCATGCCGAAGGCAAATCCTGAATAGATGTCCGGATCGATGCCGGCGGCGCGGAGCACATTGGGGTTGACCATGCCGCAGCCGCCCCATTCGATCCAGCCGGGACCTCCCTTGGCGCCTGGGTGCCAGATGTCCAGCTCCGCGGAGGGCTCCGTGAACGGGAAGTAGTTCGGGCGCAGCCGGATTTGGGCCTCGTCGCCGAACATCTGGCGCGCGAAGTGCTCCAGGGTGCCGCGGAGGTCCGCCATGCTGAGCTTCTTGTCGATGGCCAGGCCCTCGAACTGGTGGAACACCGGCGTGTGCGTCGCGTCCAGCTCATCGGTGCGGAACACCTTGCCGGGGCACAGCACGTAGATGGGCAGCTCGCGCTCCAGCATGGAGCGGACCTGCACCGGGGAGGTGTGGGTGCGCATCAGCAGGTGGGCCTCGGGCGGCTCCACGAAGAAGGTGTCCTGCATTTCACGGGCAGGGTGGTCCGGCTTGAAGTTCAGCGCGTCGAAGTTGAACCATTCGGACTCGACCTCGGGGCCTTCGGCGATCTCCCAGCCCATGCCGACGAAGATGTCCGCGACGCGCTCCTGCAGGGTGGACAGGGGGTGGCGTGCACCGGCACGACGGCGGCGCGGAGCCGCCGTGACGTCCACCGTCTCCTCGACCAGGATGCGGGCGTCATTCTCGGCTTCGAGCTCGGCGGTGCGGTCCGCGAGCGCCTTGTTGACGCGTCCGCGGGAGGAACCCATGAGCTTGCCGGCGGCGGCCTTCTGGTCCTTCGGCAGCCCGCCGATTTCACGGTTGGCGAGGCTCAGCGCGGACTTCTCCCCGGTGTGTGCGAGGCGCACGGCCTTGAGCTCATCGAGCGTGGAGGCGGCGGCAATGGCGGCAACGGCCTGGTCTACGGCGGCGGTGATGGCGGCTTCATCCAGGGGATTCGGGACGCCGGCGCCCGGCAAAGTTTCAGTCATCTACTGTTCTTAGCTACGAGTCGGTTCATGCCAACGGCACAGGACCTTCAGGGATGCAGGGACCAGTGCGTTGACAAAGGACAGGGCTCGCCAGAATCGCTCCGGCGGGCACTGCCCTTCAGTCTAGTTGAACGCACTCAGGTGCCCGAACGTGACGGTGTTCCACGGCGCCCTCCGGGCCCTCGGCTCTGCCGCGCATTCTCTCCGCCCATCCCCTCCCGCCATCCCTCGTGCTTCGTATCCCGCAGGCGGGGTGCCCGGCTAGCATGGCCTCATGACGCCGGGACAACGGCTGCGGCAGCTGGCCAACGTACTGAATGCAACAACTCCGCTGGGGTTGGTGCTCGCCGCCTGTGCCCGCGCTCCCGTCCGCCGCGGGCCCCGGGGCCTGCTGATCGCCACCGGCTACCGCTGGCGGCTGCCCATCGCCGGGGCGTTCACGCTGGGCAATGTGGTGCTTTTCCGTGCCGGGCCGGACGGGGCCCTGGCCGATCCGGTCCTCCTAGGGCACGAGGAGCGCCACAGCACCCAGTACGCCTGGTGCCTGGGCCTTCCCTTCCTGCCGTTGTATTTCCTCGCGGCGGGCTGGTCCCTGGCCCGGACCGGGAACCCGGGCTCGCGTAATTTCTTCGAACGGCACGCCGGACTGCAGGCCGGCGGCTACCCGGATCTGAACGCCGGATCCGAAAACACAAGCACCGGCAGGACGGGCCCGGCGGCCCCCGAACGGAACGAGGCATAACATGAGCGACACCCCCAGGACCATCTCCGTCACCGGATCAGGCAGCGCGGAAGCCGCGCCGGACCTGCTGACCCTCTCGATCGGCGTCGAGTGCCGCCGGGAGGACGTCGGCACGGCGTACGGCGAGGCAGGCCGTGTCTCGGCGGCAATCACCGCGGCGCTTCGGCAACGCGGCGTCGATAGCAGCGACATCACGACGTCGGGACTCAATGTCCGCGCCGAAGTGAACTGGCAGGAGGGCCGGGGGCAGGTCGTCTCAGGCTACCTGGCGTCCAGCGTGCTGAGTGTCCGGATCCGTGAACTGGCGGCCTCCTCGGACATCATCGCCGCGGCCGTCGCGGCCGGCGGCGACGACGTCCGGCTCAACGGACTGGAGCTGGGCTTCGCGGACCCTGCCGCCGTCACGGCCGGCGCCCGCGAGGCCGCCTGGGCCGATGCCCTCGCCACGGCCCGGCACTTCGCTTCCCTTGCCGGCGCCTCGCTGGGCAAGGTGGTCACGGCGGCCCAGCAGACTGGAGCGCAGGCCCCCGTCCCGGTTGCCAGGATGCAGCGCGCCGCCGCTGTGGAGTCCCTCACCGTGGAGGCCGGCGGATCCAGCGTCAGCGCAGCAGTCGGCGTCGTCTGGGAACTGCTCGACTGACGTCCTGATTCGCGGCCGCCGGCGCGCGGCGTAGCTAGTGCGTGGCGCCCGCGGCCAGCTTATGATCCGACGTGGTGGCCAGCGTGGTGCGGACGACCACGGCGAGCGCCGCCGCCATGAGCCCCACGGGCAGGGACGCCGTGAGGCCCCCCGGCGGGACCTGTTCGACCGCATACGGGACGTGGACGAACCCTCCGCGTGTTCCGGGGCGCAGCCGCAGTGCGTGCATGAGCCCGTAGAAGAGGTGATTGCAGACGTAGGTCCCTGCCGTCTGGGATACCTCGGCGGGGATCTGCTCGGCCCCCAGCGCCGCCAGGGCAGCCTTCACCGGCAGCGAGCTGAAATACGCAGCCGGTCCGCCGGGGACCACGGGCTCATCCACCGGGGCATTGCCCGCGTTATCAGGAATCCGTGCGTCGTCGCAGTTGATGGCAATCCGTTCAAGCGAGATGCGGGACCTGCCGCCGGCCTGGCCGGCGCAAATCACCAGTTGCGGGCTGTAATGTCCCAGCGCTTCCTCCAGCGCACGGATCGAGTCCCCGAAGACGCAGGGCAGCTCCACCGTCCGCACGTCGTGCCCCTCGGCCCGCAGCAGCACCCCGGCTTCCCGCGCCGCCGTCCAGGACGGGTTGGTGCTTTCGCCGCCGAACGGCTCGAATCCTGTCAGGAGAATCATCGCCCCAGCCTAGCAACGTGGCCGAAAGGCCGGACCGGATGCTTGACTTAAACTAGAACATACCTTCGAATATAGTCATGAGATGGGACGCACAGGCACTCACGCCAGCTGTCAACACAGCGGCTGGCGGGACGGCACCGGCAGCCAACAGCGGGGGCGCTGGGCCGCCGGCCGCCCCAGCCGTCGATGCCTTGCTGCCGCTGCTCGGGCTGGTGCGATCCGTTACGACCCCTGAGTTTGCCGGGGTCACTTTCCATGAGGTCACCGCCAAATCGGTGCTCAACAAGGTGGCCGCCGGTTCGCAGATGCCGTTCGAATGGACGATCAATCCTTACCGCGGCTGCAGCCACGCCTGCGTCTACTGTTTCGCCCGGAAGAGCCACACCTATCTGGACTTCGACGCCGGCCTGGACTTTGACAGCCAGGTGGTGGTCAAGATCAACGCGGCCGAGGTCCTGCGCAAGGAGCTGGCTAAACCATCTTGGGCGTGCCAGCACGTGGCCCTGGGCACCAACACGGATCCGTACCAGCGCGCCGAGGGCCGCTACCGGCTCATGCCGGGCATCATCGGCGCCCTGGCCGACTCGGGCACTCCCCTGTCCATCCTGACCAAGGGCACCCTGCTTGCCCGGGACATCCCGCTGCTGAAGCACGCCGCCGCCCAGGTCCCCGTTGGGGTGGGCATTTCGCTGGCGATGACGGACGAGCGCCTTTCGGAGGCCGTGGAGCCCGGGACGCCCGGCCCGCGGGCACGCCTGAAACTCATTTCCCGGCTGCGGGAGGCGGGGCTGCCATGCGGCGTGATGGCCATGCCTATCCTGCCGTGGCTCTCGGACAGCGACGATGCCCTGGATGCCCTCTTCGGTTCCCTCGCGGCGGCCGGCGCTACGGGCGTCACCGCCGGAGCCCTCTACCTCAAGCCCGGGACCAGGGAGTGGTTCATGCAGTGGATCGCCAAGGAGCATCCCCAGCTCGCCGGCAAGTACCGGCGGCTGTACGGTGCCGGCTCCTATGCCTCGAAGGACTACCGGACCTGGCTGTCCGGCCGCATCCGCTATTTCAAGTCCCTGCACGGCTTTTCCGGCTCGCAGGGCCTCAGTCACCGGAACGTCCACGGTGATCCCCATAACCCCGATCCCCGGCAGGAAGAGGCCCAGTATCCGGCCGGCAGCCTCCCCGAGACAGCGGGCCACTCCGGCCGGAATGGAGGTCCGGCAGCCCCCGCGGCCCAGCCCACCTTATTCTGATCAGGCCCCCGGCCTAGAGGGCCTTCACCGCGCCCAGCACCTTGGCGAGCGAGTCTTTCGCGTCGCCGAAGAGGAGCGTGGTCTTCGGGTCGTACAGGAGTTCGTTCTCGATGCCCGCGAAGCCGGGGCGCATCGAGCGCTTCAGGAACACCACTTGCCCGGCCTGGGCCACCTCGAGGATCGGCATACCAAAGATGGGTGCCCCGGGCGTTGACTTCGCCGCCGGATTCACCACGTCATTGGCGCCGACCACCAAGGCGACGTCGGTGTTCGGGAACTCCGGATTGGCTTCCTCAAGCTCCTTCAGGGCCTCGTAGGGCACGTTGGCTTCGGCGAGCAGCACATTCATGTGGCCCGGCATCCGCCCTGCCACCGGATGGATGGCGAAAACGACTTCGACGCCGCGGGCCTTCAGCGCCGTGGCGAGCTCCGCGACGGTGTGCTGGCCCTGAGCCACGGCCAGCCCGTACCCGGGGACGATCACCACCCGCTGCGCATAGCCCAACTGGACTGCGACGTCCTCGGGTGAGGACGAGCGGACCGGCCGTTCACTCTGGACGGTCGAGCCCGCCGTCGAGCCTCCCCGGAAAGCACCGAACATGATGCCCGCCACCCCGCGGCCCATGGCGGACGCCATCACCTTGGTCAGTATGGTGCCGCTGGCCCCCACGAGCGTGCCGGCGACGAGCAGCAGCACATTGCCGAGCACGATGCCGGAGGCCGCCACCGCGAGGCCGGTGAAAGCGTTGAGCAGCGAGATCACGATGGGCACGTCGGCGCCGCCGACGGGCAGCACCAGCAGGAGTCCGGCCGCCAGCCCCAGGACCAGCAGCGCTATGGCCCAGGCCCCCGAACCCGTGAGGATGATGAAAACTCCGGCGGCGACCGCACCCAGCAGGACAACAGCCATGATCACGGGCATGCCGGGAAAGAGCAGGGGGCGGGTGCTGATCAGCTCCTGCAGCTTGCCCACCGTCACCGCGGAGCCGGCGAAGGACACCGCGCCGACGGCCATGGTGAAGACCACGGCCAGCCGCACCCACGGGTCATCGCTGTGCCCGAGCTCCAGCACGGCGACCAGCGCGGCAGCCCCGCCGCCTACCCCATTGAACAAGGCGACGAGCTGGGGCATCTGGGTCATCTGCACGCGCCGGGCCACCGGGACTGCCACGGCGGAGCCGACGGCGATCGCGGCCAGGATCAGCGGGATATTCTCCAGCTTCGCGGACAAGAACACGGTGATGACGGCCACGACGGCGCCGGCGGCGCCGATGGCATTGCCGCGCCGGGCGGTCCGGGGCGAACTCAGGCCCTTAAGCGCGAGGATGAAGCAGACGGCGGCGACCAGGTAGAACAGGGCGGTCCACTCCGGGGCGAGCACGCTCACGTGCCGTCCTCCCCTGCCGGGCGTCCGGATCGGGGGTGGGCCGGCTTCCGTCCGCCCTTCCGTCCGCCGAACATCTCAAGCATCCGGTCGGTGACGACGAATCCGCCGACGAGGTTCGCTGTTGCGAGCACCACGGCGAGTAGGGCGATCATGAGCAACCACGGCTCGCTGGCTTGTCCTGCCACGATGATCGCGCCGACGAGGATGATGCCGTGGATGGCATTGGCACCGGACATCAGCGGAGTGTGAAGCTTGCTGGTCACCTTGGAGACGACTTCGAAGCCGACGAACACCGCCAGCACCACCACCGTAAGTATCGTGACCGGATCCATCACTGCTGTACCTCCATCACTTGGCTGCCTCCATGGCGTCGGCGGTAGCGGCGTGCCGGACCGAGCCCGCGTGGGTCAGGCAGGCTCCGGCGACGACGTCGTCGTCGAAGTCCGGGGTGACCTGGCCGTCGGCGGTCATCAGGGCAAGCAGGTTGGCGACGTTCTTGGCGAACAGGCGGGACGCATCGGAGGCCATCGCGGAGGCGGCGTCCCGCAGCCCCACGAGGGTCACGAAGCCGCCGGCCACAGGCACCCTGACGTCCTGGCCCGCGATCACCCCCTCGACGTTTCCGCCGGATTCGGCCGCCAGGTCGACGACGACGGATCCGGCCCGCATCCCGGCAACCATGTCCATCGTGACGAGTAGGGGTGCTCGGCGGCCGGGAATGGCTGCCGTGGTGATGAGGACATCCGCCGCCGCGACATGCGGGGCCAGCAGGGCCCGCTGCCGCGTGGCCCGGTCCTCGCCGAGTTCGCGCGCGTAGCCTCCGGCCCCCTCCGCAGCGGCGTCCGCCGTTCGACTGTCCAGGTCCAGGTGGATGAAGGTGCCGCCCATCGAGGCGACTTCATCTGCGGAGGCCGCCCGGATGTCGTTGGCCGAGACCCGGGCGCCCAGGCGTTTGGCGGTGCCGATTGCCTGCAGCCCGGCCACGCCGGCTCCGAGGATCAGCACTCGTGCGGGCGGAATGGTTCCGGCCGCCGTCATGTAGAGCGGGAAGAACCGCGGGTAGCGCAGGGCCGCCTCCAGCACGGCCCGGTAGCCGGAGACGAGGGACTGGGAGCTGAGCGCGTCCATGGACTGGGCGCGGGATATGCGCGGCACGAGTTCCAGCGCGAAGGAGGTGACGCCGGCGTCGGCGAGGGCCCGGACGGTGGGCAGTTCCGAGGCCGGCGAGCCGAATCCGATGGTGATCGTTCCTGGCCGCAGCCTGGCGGCCGTCTCGGTTGCCAGTGGCCGGACGTGCAGGAGGACATCCAGGGCCTCGGGCGGTAGCTCCCGGACAATCGTGGCTCCGGCCGTGGCGTAGGCTGCGTCCGCATACCCGGCTTCCGTACCCGCACCGCCTTCCACGGCGACGTTCAGGCCAAGAGCCGTGAGCTGCTGCACCGTCTCCGGTGTGGCCGCAACCCGTCGTTCCCCCGTATGCTGCTCCCGCCTGACACCGACCTGCACGGGCGACTCCTCTCGATTCGCTTCAGAGTAGTCACATGCCGAACGCTTTGGCGAGAGGCACGGCGCGAAGAATCGCCGCCGGAGGTCATGCGGCCCTGCCGATCAGCCGGCGGGGACAGCCGGGCGGAGGGAATCCTGGAGGTCATCCAGCAGCGCCTCCACGATGGGGAGGTCCGCCGGAATCCAGGGCAGTCCCAGGACTTCCCCGCGGTTCCGCAGCTCGATCCAGCGCAGCTCGTCGTGGTCCTGAAGTGGCCGCGGGTCGCCGTCGACCAGCTCCGCAAACCACACCCGCATCGCGGCGCGCTCGTTGAGCTGCCAGCCGGTGGCGGAACCCGCTTCCAGTTCGGCGCCCAGCCGGACGCTGACGCCGAGTTCTTCGAGCAACTCGCGATGCAACGCCTGCTCGGCCGTCTCGCCGGACTCCACCTTGCCGCCAGGGAACTCCCACATGCCGGCAAATTGCGGGGGTGCCGTGCGCCGTGCGACAAGCAACCTTCCCGGATTTTCCAGGGAGTCCAGTACTGCGCCGCCAACGACGCTTATGAGTCCAGTCACGCCCCCAAGTCTAGGGCGGCGGCCGCCTAAGGGAGAATGGAGGTGGCCGCCTTCCCGATCACCCGGAATACCGAGTGCGTCCGCCCCGTTACACGGACCAGCCCACACATCAGGTTTAACATGCCGCATTTCCCTGGCTCCGGCCGGGAACGTCACCGAAAAGCAGACGAATGACAACCACCACACAAGCCCCGGCCACGCCCAAAACCGGCACACGCCATCTTGCCCTTGCCATCGTCTCCCTTGCAATGGGCGGATTCGGGATCGGCACCACGGAATTCACCATGATGGGCCTGCTCAAGGAAGTGGAGCAGGGGCTCAACATCAGCACCCCGGAAGCCGGCCACCTGATCTCGGCGTACGCGCTGGGCGTCGTCGTCGGCGCCCCGCTCCTGGCCGCCGTCGGCGCCAAAATGCCACGGAAATTCCTGGCCCTGGGGCTCATGCTCTTCTTCAGCATCGCCAACCTCACCTCGTTCATCGCCCCGGACTACGGCACCATGCTGGTCTCCCGCTTCGCGGCGGGTCTCCCGCACGGCGCGTTCTTTGGCGTTGCGGCAGTTATCGCCGCTTCGCTCGTCGCCCCGACCCGGCGCGGCTGGGCAATTTCGATGGTCATGGCCGGCTTGACCATCGCCAATGTTATCGGCGTCCCCTTTGGCACGTGGCTGGGCCAGACGTACGGCTGGCGGCTGCTCTTCCTGCTGGTGGGCCTGATCGGCGTCATCACACTCGTTATGCTCTGGCAATTCGTCCCGTTCCAGAAGCCCCATGCCGACGCCAGCTTCCGCCGCGAGCTCGGTGCGCTCAAGCGGCTCCAGGTCTGGCTGGCCATCCTGATCGGCATTGTCGGCTTCGGCGGTTTCTTCGCCACTTACACCTACATCGCCCACACCATGACTTCGGTGGCCGGCATCCCCCCGGCCTGGCTGCCCCTCGTGGTCGCGCTCTATGGCCTGGGCATGGTGGCCGGCAACATCGTGGGCGGCCGGATTGCGGACAAGTCCGTGATGGGCACCATTTACTGGGTTCTGCCGGGCATCGCCGTGGCGCTCGTGGTTTACGCTGTGGCCGTGCACTGGCCCTGGTCCGCCCTCGTGATGGTGTTCGTGGTGGGCGGCGCCGGCGCAATGCTGGTTCCGGCCCTGCAGACCAGGCTGCTGGACGCCTCCCCCGATGCCCCCTCGCTGGCATCCTCCCTCAACCATGCTGCCCTGAACGTCGCCAACGCGCTGGGCGCCTTCCTCGGCGGGCTCGTCATCGCCTGGGGCTGGGGCTATGTGGCCCCTGCACTTGTCGGCGCAGGCCTGGCTCTCCTGGGGCTAGGTGTCGCCGCCGTCAGTGGCCTGGTGGAACGAAAGAGGCCGCTGGCGCCGTAGCCGCGAAGCGGCATCGGCCCACCGGCCCCTGGATCAGCCGACATCAGCCGAAAGGGCTGTCAGCCGAACGATTCCTTAGCTTGCGCTGACGCGCTGCACATCGGGTTCGAGGTAGATGACCTGCGCAATCGGGACGGCCTCCCGGATCCGGGCCTCGGCGTCGTCAATCACCCTGGCAACGTCCTGTCCAGTGTCCGCCCGGCCGACGCTGATCTTGGCCGCAACCAGCAGTTCCTCGGGGCCCAGATGCAGGGTCTTGAGGTGGATGATGCCGGTTCCGTCCGCCTCGATGGCCGCCCGGATCTTCACAACATCATCCTTCGTGGCGGATTCGCCGAGCAGCAGGGACTTGGTCTCGATGGCCAGCACCGCCGCGATTGCCACGAGCAGGAAGCCGATCATGGCGGTACCGAGAGCATCCCAGATGCCGTTCCCGGTGATAAGCGTCATGCTCACGCCGAAGAGCGCGAACACCAGGCCCACGAGGGCGCCGAAGTCCTCCAACAGGATGACCGGAAGCTCGGGCTGCTTGGCGCTGCGGATAAACTTGATCCAGCTCTGCTTGCCGCGGACGTGGTTCGATTCGATGATCGCGGTCCGGAATGAGAAGGATTCGGCGACGATGGCGCCGATGAGGACCGCGAGCGGCACCCACCAGAAGGCACCCTCGATGGCGTGCGGGTGCTGGATCTTTCCCCAGGCTTCATACAGCGCGAAAAGCCCGCCGACGCTGAACAGCACGATCGAGACGATGAACGCGTAGATGTAGCGCTCCCGCCCGTAGCCGAAGGGGTGCTCCGGGCTCGCTGCCCTCTTGGCGCGCTTCCCGCCGACCAGCAACAGAATCTGGTTGCCGGAGTCGGCGAGCGAGTGGATCGCTTCCGCCAGCATCGACGAGGAGAACGTCAGGAAATACGCGACGAATTTCAGGACGGCGATGGTCAGGTTGGCGGCTAGCGCCGCAACAATCGCCTTGGTACCGCCATTTGCAGCCAAAAGAGCTTCTCCTTAGGGGGTTGTTCCGGGGTGGTCGCGGACACCGGCCGATGCCTGCGCCCACAAGGAATACCGTACCCGTGGGACCGGGCCGCGCGCACCGCGAATGCCCGGACGCCGGACAGGGGCGCTGCCTGATCACGGCAGGTAACGATTGCATGTGATCCTGCTGACATTTAAAGCCGCAGGTGTTAGCTTGAAACCATATTCGGGATCCACAATTTGGATGCCGACGAATATGTAGGAGGAGACATGGGCTTTCTTGGCTGGATCATTCTCGGACTCATAGTAGGTGCAATCGTTAAGGCAATCATGCCCGGCAGGGTCGGCGGCGGCTGGGTCACCAGCCTCGTGCTCGGAGTCGTCGGTGCTGTTGTCGGCGGCTGGATCGGCGACCTGCTGTTCGGCGGCGGCAAAATGGAATTCTGGAATCTCGGTTCCTGGCTCCTTGCCATAGTCGGCGGCCTGGCAGTTGCCGGAATTTACGGCGCCATCACAGGACGCAATAAGACCACCACGTAGTCGCCCGGACCGTATTGCACGGACACGACGGCGGGGGCCCACCTTTCGGTGGACCCCCGCCGTATTTCGTGCAGGTGTTCAGCTGGCCGTTGCGCCGGGTTCCGGCCTCGCCGGTTGATTACTTGGGCGCGGTGCTGCCCTGTTGCGCGCGGGCACTGGCGTAGAGGCACACCGTGGCCGCGGTTCCGAGGTTGAGGCTTTCGGCAGCCCCGTAGACGGGCACCGCCACCCGGTGGTCGGCCAGGACGAGCTCATCCCCGGACAGGCCCTGGGCTTCGTTGCCGAAGAGCCACGCCGTCGGGTCCTCCAGCGCGTACCCGGCATCCTGTGCCGGTGCGCCCAGCCTGCGGGCTGCGTTCTGGTCCTGGAGCCTGTCCATGTTCAGCTCCCCGTTGCCGTCCGCGGCCAGGACGCCGATTCCGCGTTCCTTGCAGCGGGCCACGATCTCCTCGACTTCGGCGCCGAGCACGACGGGCAGGTGAAAGAGGGATCCTGCCGTCGACCGCACGGCTTTGGGGTTGTAGATGTCGACGCTGGAGGCGGTCAGGATGACGGCGTCCGCACCGGCCGCGTCGGCTGCCCGCAGAACGGTGCCGGCGTTTCCGGGGTCCCGGACCGCGCACAACACGGCAACCAGCCGCGGTCCGGCGTCGAGCACGTGCTCGAGGCCCGCGTCCAGGAAGCCGCAGACCGCGAGAATGCCCTGCGGGTTGACTGTGTCCGCCATCGCGGCGAGTACCTCGTCCGTGGCGAGGTAGGCGGTGGTGCCCTCCGCGAGTGTCTCCAGGTCCGGGTGCCGGTCCAGGCAGGACTCGCTCGCGTAGACCTCATAGACGATGCCGGGCTCCCCCGCGGCAATCCTCTTCTGGTGCAGGACCAGGGCTTCGCGGACCGCCTGCGGCCCTTCCGCGAGGAACTCGCGGCGCTTTAAACGGGCCGGGCGCCCGGCAAGTTGTGCCACCTTCCTCACCCGATCAGCTCGAGGGTTGGAGAGTAAGACATCTTGCGGGCGCCCGGTTTCGTTCATATAAGAACCTTAGTAGCTTTTCCAGCCGGTTCTTGAACGACGCAGTTCGTGAGCTACGTCAGGTACTATTCGGCAGCCGTGTCAGCGGCCGGCTTGGCAGCGGACTTCTTGGCGGGGGTCTTCTTCGCGGCCGGCTTCTTGGCGGCCGGTGCAGCCTCAGCCTGGACGGCCGGAGCGGACGTGTCGGCGGGCAGCGAGTCTTTGGCGATCTTGACCAGCGCGGCGAAGGCGTTGGCGTCGGAGACGGCAAGTTCGGCCAGCATACGGCGGTCAACCTCGACCTCAGCGGCCTTGAGGCCCTGGATCAGACGGTTGTAGGTCAGGCCGTTGGCGCGGGAAGCAGCGTTGATGCGCTGGATCCACAGGCGGCGGAAGTCGCCCTTCTTCTTTTTGCGGTCGCCGTAGCTGTACACAAACGAGTGCAGCAGCTGCTCTTTGGCCTTGCGGTACAGGCGTGAACGCTGTCCACGGTAGCCCTTTGCGCGTTCGAGGATAACCCTGCGCTTCTTGTGGGCGTTTACCGCCCTCTTCACACGTGCCACGTGCGTACTCCTTAGAATTCTGATCCCAAGCGTCTACTGCCGGAACAACCGGCTGGCCTGAGAAGCCTTTTTGGTAGTTGACTGCTGCCAGGTGGCAACCAGTCAGAGAACTTGGAACTTAGATGCCGAGCATCTTCCGGATGACCTTGGCGTCGCCCTTGAAGACGATCTTGTCGCCGGCAAGGCGGCGGGTCAGCCTGGAGGACTTGTGCTCGAGGTAGTGGCGGCGGTTGGCCTGCTGGCGGCGCAGCTTGCCGCTACCGGTCAGCTTGAAGCGCTTCTTGGCACCACTGTGGGTCTTCATCTTCGGCATGGGAACCGATCTCCTTACGTATCCGCAGACAAGGTCTGCAGTCTTTCGTGCAGCCACCCCTTCGGGCGGCGTGCTGGTTGCTTGCTGCCGGACATTGCTGTCCGGCAGCCGTGAACTAGTTGGTCTTCTTGGTTCCCGGCCGAACGGCGGCTTTGGGAGCAGCCGGCCGTGCCGCAGGCTTCGGTGCCGCAGGACGCGGTACCGGCTTCGGTGCTGCTGCCGGAGCTGCCTTTTCAGTCTCGGGGGCCTTGGCAACCTCGGCGGCCTTGGCCGGTACGGCCTTGGCCGCGGCGGGAACCTTGGCCGGTGCGGCCTTGGGGGCCGCGGCGGGAGCCTTGGCTACGGGCGGCTTGGCGGCGGCCTTCGGAGCTTCGCGCTTCGGAGCAGCCTTGGCGGCCTTGGGGGCCTCCTGCTTGGCGGCTTCCTGGACGGGAGCCTTTTCTGCCGGAACTTCCTCCACCTTCGCCTCGGCGGCGGTGGCCTCCGGAGCTACGGCTACCTTGACGGTAGTTTCCTCAGGTGCGGCCGCTTCGGCCGGGGCCTCGACGACGGCGGGAGCTGCTTCCGCTGCGGGGGCTTCCGTTGCCGGAGTCTCCGTCTCGGTGACCGCTGCCTGAGGTGCCTCAGCCTCGGGTGCCTCTGACTTGACGACGTATCCTTCGGGAAGGAGCTCGGCCAGCGACTGCGTCAACGGAGCGCTGCCACCGGAGACGTCGACGCGGCCCGATGCCTTGGCTTCGTTCTCGGCCTTGGCGTCGGCGCGCTGCGATGCGCGTCGGGCCTCCGCCTTGGCCTCGGCCTTGTTCTTCAGGGGGCCCACCACCATGACCATGTTGCGGCCATCGATCCGCGGGCTGGACTCCACAACGCCAACTTCGGAGACGTCGTCGGCAAAGCGCTGGAGCAGGCGGATGCCCATCTCGGGGCGCTGCTGCTCACGGCCGCGGAACTGGATCATGGCCTTAACCTTGTCACCGGCACCGAGGAAGCGGAGCGCGTGTCCGCGCTTCGTCTCGTAGTCATGGGTGTCGATCTTCAGGCGGAAACGGATTTCCTTCAGAACCGTGTTGGTCTGGTTCTTCCGGGCCTCGCGTGCCTTGACCGCAGCTTCGTACTTGTACTTGCCGAAGTCCATCAGCTTGCACACCGGAGGCTTAGCCTGAGGTGCAACTTCAACGAGATCAAGATCCGCTTCGGCAGCCAAACGCAGGGCATCCTCAATACGGACAACTCCTACTTGTTCGCCTGCAGGGCCGACCAGCCGCACCTCGGGGACGCGGATACGCTCATTGATTCTTGGCTCGCTAATGTTAAGGCTCCTGTGTTTGTGAGGGGTATTCCACCGGCAAAAAGAGAAGGCCTCCAATTGCCGGAGCAATCGAAGGCCTCGAGGATCGGAACTGCCTTCCTCCTTTCGGAGGCGGCATACATTTCCGCCAGGCTGACGCCCGGGTAAATGCCCGACCAGGTACCCGGCAACCTTGCTTCTTGCGAAGCCTCCCGAAGGAGAGCGGCTGACGCGGGTGGGAGAGAACTCCGCTTGCAAACTGAAAAACGATTCTACAGAAAGAATCCCATCCGGCGCACATCCATGACTGATCATGTTTGGCGCGGTGGGGTTTCCTCCTGTAGTCATTCACGGCAGTGTCACTCAAAACAGTGCTACCCAAAGCCGTGAAAATAACGACATCCAGTCGGTCTGTGACAAGCTTACCAGCATGAGCACAGCAGATAGTAATTCACACGTTTACGAGCCCGCCGGTGTCCAGGGCGATGTCTCACAACAGATCCGCGACATCTCCGAGGTCCCCGCGATCGAGGTCATCACCACCGCCGCCGTGCACCTCATGAGTGCCGCCGCAGTGAAGCTCGGCCTCGCCGCCGAGGAGAACGCCGAAGAGCTCAAGGACCTGGACGAAGCCCGGAAACTGATCACGGCCCTCGCCGGCCTGGTCACCGCGGCCGCGCCAGAGATCGGTTCGCAGCATGCGGGCCCCTTGCGCGACGGGCTGCGGTCGCTGCAGCTGGCCTTCCGCGAGGAATCAATCATTCCGGATGCCCCGGGCAAGGGCCCGGGCGAGAAGTACACCGGCCCGGTCAACTAGGCAGGCAGCAAGGCAGGCAGGCACCAGTCAGTACGCGGCGGCGGCCGGACCCCCGGGTCCGGCCGCCGCCGTCGTTAAGGCCGGCGTTGTGAACGCCGCCGTCGTCAGGGCCTGCGTTGTTAGCGCCGCCGTCGCAAGCGCGGGCGGGTTGACGCCCTCTTGGCTGCCGCCCGTTGCGCCGGCGCCGCTGCTTAGGCAGCGGAGGCCAGGCGCCGGCGGCGGCGGTGCTGCAGCACGAGTCCCACGAGGCACAGCGCAACGCCGGCCACCCCCACCGCGACGAAACCGGCCCCGGGACCCACGCTGTCGATGAAGAGTCCGGCCAGCGGCGCGCCGAGGGCCACGCCGCCGGTGAGCGCCGATCCGTACCAGCCCATCGCCTCGCCGCGGCGGTGCTCGTCGACGAGCGCGGCCACCTTCTCCGAAGCTGCCGAGAGGACCGGGGCACACAGCAGCCCCGGCAGGAGCGAGAGAAGGCTCAGCGTCCAGGTGTCCTGCGCAAACGCCATGGGGATGGTCAGGGCGGACATGCCGAGAAGCAGCAGGATCGGCGAGATCGGCCGGTGCAGGGCGCCGTAGATGATCCCGCCCACCACTGAGGCCGCGCACCAGAAGAGGAACACCAGACCGATCTCTGCCTGGTGTCCGCCGGTCTCGAGAGCCGCAACGATCCCCACGTCGGTACCGCTGAGCACCATCCCTGCCCCGGCCGCGACGGCGAAAACGGCGCCCACGGCGGCGGTGAACCAGGCGAAATTGTGGATGACCTTGTGCCGCAGCCCGGACCGGCTTTGCCGTCTTCCCCCGGCGGCGGCCAGCGGCGCCAGCTCTGCGGCGGCTTCTTGCAGGTGCGCCGGTGCGGCGGCGACGACGGCGGCTTCCGCACAAACCAGCTGGTCCGCCTCGAATCCGGCATCGGGAACCGCGGTGCGGGTCGGCGGATTGAACCACATGAGGAAGAGTCCGGACACGGAGGTGGCCAGGCCGATGATCGTGAGCCCCAGGACCGAGTATCCGGCGGTAGCGACGAGGGCGCCGGCGGCAGGCCCAATCATAAAGACCAGTTCGGTGGAGATCGCGTCGAGGGCGAAGGCCGTGCGCCGCTGCTCCCCCGTGGCGAGGACACCCAGGGACTGGCGGACCACGCTGAAGATCGGCAGCGTGAGCAGGCCACCGACGAAGACCAGGGGCAGCAGCAGCTCGTAAGACACGTGCGGAACGATCGACCAGATGACCGCCTCGGAAATGACCGACGGGATCAAGGCCCTGCGCAGGCCCACGGTGTCGACCCGCCGGCCGCGCCAGGGCGCCCCGACCGCAATGCCGATAGTCATGACGGCGGCTGCGGCTCCCGCGGCGGCATAGCCCTGGCCCAGGGTCAGGACGATGTGCAGGGTCAGCAGCACGCCCGCTGCCGAGTGGGGTATGCGGGCGATCATCCCGACCAGCAGGAGCCGCCTGATCGGCCGTACGGCCAGGAGTTCCCGGTAAAGCGCGAAGTTCACGGACTACATCCTTCTGGTACTGCTCTCGGCAGCACCGGGAGGTCTCCCGCTGGCCGTCAGCTACGGTGCTGCGCGCTGCAACTTGACTTCGATCGAGTCAACCCGCTCGGCAAACATTTCATTCCGTCCCCACGCGGTGTTGAGGCCGGCCACGATGAACTGCACACCGGCGGCGTCGAGGCCGTCTTCCAGATACAGGACGACTCGGACTTCCGGGCCGGAACCACCGCCGGGAAGCTGGCGCCCGTCGGCCGCAGCCGAGGCAACTCCACCGCCTGGATGAATTTCAACACGCCGGACCTCCGGAAAGCCAACCGCCGCCAATCCGAGGGACTGCGCCAGCTCGGGATCAGCGTACGACGGTGTCCACGGCCGCTGCTGCGCCAAGGCCCAGACTGCTGGCCGGCGCACCACGAACGTGATGTCAGAGCCGGGATCGAGCACGAGCAGTTCGGCCCCTTCCGCGACGGCGGAAAGCGCGGCGCGGGCCGCATACACGGCAACGGGCCGTGCCTCGGGATGCCAGGCTACAAGAGCGGCCGCAGAGGTGAAGAGGGGCATCGCGGTCCGGCCGTCGGGCGCCTTCAGCGTCACCAAGGCCATGTCGGCTTGCTTGTCGCCGCGCAAAACGGCCCCGTGAAATCCCGCCGCGCCGTCGCCTTCCGCGGCGAGCTGGGCCAGGATCGGCACGAAGACCCGGGCGGTGGACAGCGACGCGACCACGCCGGCTTCGTCACCTTCCCCCGCCGCGAGGGCAGCAATGGCGGCCACGTAGCCGGCGTCGGCCGTGCCGTCGTCGTCCTCGAAGTTGTGGATTCTGGCATCCTCGCCGGCCAGGCTGCGGCCTGCCCAGGGCCTGCCGGCGGAGTCCGTGGCCTGCCCGGCGCCGGCCAGGGCAGCGGAAATATGGCCCGGCAACTGCCGGGAAGTGGTTACGCTCTCGCCTTCCGGCTGGTGCTTCATACTGCGGACCGGCTAGCGGCGGCCGGCGACGTCAAGGGCCTCGGGCAGCGTGAAGTTACCGTGGTAGAGGGCCTTGCCGACGATCGCACCCTCGACGCCCAGCGGCACGAGGGAGCGCAGGACCTTGAGGTCTTCGAGGCTGGAGATGCCGCCGGAGGCGACCACGGGCTTGCCGGTCTTCTCCACCATCTGGCGCAGCAGTTCCACGTTGGGGCCCTGGAGGGTGCCGTCCTTCGTCACATCCGTGACGACGTAGCGCGCGCAGCCGGCCTCTTCGAGGCGGCCGAGGACCTCCCAGAGGTCTCCGCCTTCCCTGGTCCAGCCGCGGCCGGCGAGGGTGGTGCCGCGGACGTCCAGTCCGACGGCGATCTTGTCGCCGAAGCGCTCGATCACCCGGGCAGTCCACTCCGGGTTTTCCAGCGCCGCAGTTCCCAGGTTCACCCGGGCGACGCCGAGGTCGAGGGCGTTCTCCAGGGATTCGTCGTCGCGCAGGCCGCCGGAGAGCTCCACCTTGATGTCCAGCCGACCCACGACTTCGCGGAGCAGTTCCGCGTTGGAACCCCGGCCGAACGCGGCGTCAAGGTCGACCAGATGGACCCACTCGGCGCCTTGCTGCTGCCAGTTGAGCGCAGCTTCCAGCGGTGTGCCGTAGCTCGTTTCGCTGCCGGCCTCGCCCTGGACGAGTCGGACGGCCTGGCCGTTGACGACGTCGACGGCGGGCAGGAGTTCAAGCACGGGCAGCGGGGTGTCGGTGGTCATCGTGGGATCCTCAGTTTCTCAGGGGATGGCAGTGGTCGGGTTGCTGCGCGCGGCTTAGCGGGCGGGCAGGGTCAGGAGATAGGCGGCCAGCAACGACATCCCGGCCAGCACATAGAACACCATCTGGACCCAGCGAGGGCTCTTCTGCTGCCGGAAGGACAGCGCCCCGCCCACCAGCAGGCCGGCCAGGCCCATGAGCACGATGGACCACATCTAGGCGGTCGTTTCCGGAGCGGTGGCTTCCGCGGCCGGGGCGGCGGCCGGGGCGGCGGCCGTCCTGGAGCCCTTGCGCAGACCCTCGACCCAGTTGCGCAAAAGGCGCGCCCCGGCGTCGCCGGACTTCTCCGGGTGGAACTGGGTGGCGCAGAGCGGGCCGTTTTCCACGGCCGCGATGAACGGGGCGCCGTGCTCGGACCAGGTGACCAGCGGCGCCGTCATGCGGGGCTGGATCACGTCGAAGTCCCAGTGCTGCACACCGTAGGAGTGCACGAAGTAGAAGCGCTCGTTCTCGACGCCGGCGAAGAGTTTGGAGCCGGCCGGCACGGACACGGTGTTCCAGCCCATGTGCGGAACGACCTCGGCAGGCAGCAGCTCGACTTTGCCAGGCCATTCCCCCATGCCCGGGGCCTCGGTGCCGTGTTCCACGCCGGCCTCGAACAGGACCTGAAGGCCCACGCAGATGGCCAGCACCGGCCGGCCGCCGGCAACGCGGCGTCCGATCATGCGGATGGCGTCAACGGCTTTGAGCTCGCGCATGACCGTTTCAAAGGCGCCGACGCCCGGGACGACGAGGCCGTCGGCGTTGAGCACGTCGTCCGGCTTGGCGCTGAGTATGACCTCGGCACCGGCGCGCTCAAGCGCGCGGACAGCCGAGCGGATATTGCCGGAGCCGTAGTCCAGCACCGTCACCGTGGGCTTGCCCTCGGGCGAGGCAGGCTTCCTGCCGGCGTCTGGATTGATGATGGCACCGTCCTGCACCACCTTGCCTGTCACAGCGCACCCTTGGTGGAGGGAATGCCCTCGACGCGGGGATCGGGCTCCACGGCCGCGCGCAGGGCGCGGGCGAAGGCCTTGAACTGGGCCTCGACAATGTGGTGCGGGTCCCGGCCTGCGGTCACGTTCATGTGCAGGCAGATGCCGGCGTGCAGGGTGATCGCCTCGAAAACGTGGCGGGTCAGGGAGCCTGTGAAGTGACCGCCGATCAGGTGGTACTCCTGGCCCGCGGGCTCTCCGGCGTGCACGAGGTACGGGCGTCCGGAGACGTCGACGACGGCCTGCGCGAGGGCTTCATCCAGGGGAACCGTGGCTTCGCCGAAGCGCCGGATGCCGGCCTTGTTGCCAAGTGCGGTGCGAAGGACCTCGCCGAAGGTGATGGCAACATCTTCCACCGTGTGGTGCACGTCGATGTGTGTGTCCCCTGTCGCCTTGACCGTCATGTCGATCAGCGAGTGCTTGCTCAGCGCCGTCAGCATGTGGTCGTAGAACGGGACCGAGGTGCTGATGTCCGAGACGCCGGTGCCGTCCAGATTGATCTCGACCAGGACGGATGACTCGCTGGTGGTCCGTTCCATACGTGCGGTACGGCCCTGGGCAGCGGTTGATCCGGTGTTGCTCATGTGGAGGTGTCCTTTGGCTGAAGGCGTGGTGTGGGGCTTTTAGGCTCCGGGCTTGCGGGCGGGGCTTGCTGGCTCCGCTCTTAAGTCTAGGCCTGCTGTACTGCGCGGCTGGTCAGGATACTCTCCAGGGCTTCGAGGAAGGCTGTGGTTTCCGTCTCAGTGCCGGCGGTGACCCGCAGGTGTCCGGGGATGCCGACGTCGCGGATCAATACCCCCGCGTCCAGCAGGCCCTGCCAGGTCTCGTGCGAATTCTCGAGGCCGCCGAAGAAAACGTAGTTGGAGTCGGAGGCCGCGGGCTTGAGCCCCATCCGCCGCAGTCCGGAGACTATCCGGTCGCGCTGGCGCTTGATGTCCTCGACGTCGGCCATCAGCGCAGCCCGGTGATGCAGTGCGGCCAGGCCTGTCGCCTGTGTGATGGCGGAGAGGTGGTACGGCAGCCGGACGAGGCGCAGTGCGTCGGCGACCTCGGGGGCCGCTGCCATATAGCCCAGCCGCGCGCCAGCGAGGGCGAAAGCCTTGCTCATGGTGCGCGAGACGATCAGCCGCTCCCGGCCGGGCAGCAGCGTGAGGGCGCTCGGAGTGCCGTCGTGGGCGAACTCGTGGTAGGCCTCGTCAACGATCACGATGGTCTGGCTGGCTTCGCCGGCTTCATAGACCGCTGCCACGACGTCGAGGCCAAGGCCGGTGCCGGTCGGGTTATTCGGGGAGCACAGGAACACGATGCCGGGCTGGAGTTCGCGGACCTGGCGGGCCGCCGATTCGGCGGTGAGGCTGAAGTCATCGGCGCGGACCCCGACGATGTATTCCGTGTCCGTGCCGGCGGCCAGAAGGGGATACATCGAGTAGGTCGGAGGAAAGCCGAGGGCGGTGCGGCCCGGCCCGCCGAAGGCTTGGAGGATCTGCTGGAGGACCTCGTTGGAGCCGTTGGCTGCCCAGATGTTCTCCGCACCCAGGCCGTGCCCGAGGTATTCCGCCAGGCCTTCGCGCAGCTCGGTGAATTCACGATCGGGGTAGCGGTTGAGTCCGGCTGCAGCGATGGTCACGGCCTCGGAAATCGCGGCACGGACATCGGCCGGCACACCATGGGTGTTCTCGTTGACATTGAGCAGGATCGGCACGTCCAGCTGCGGCGCCCCGTAAGGGCTAAGGCCGCGCAGATTTGTCCGGAGGGGAAGTCGATTCAGGCGCTCTAACTGGTCAGTCACTTTAGTAGTTTAAGTGAGACACCGACGGGCCCTGAAACTGTGACGCCTGGCGGATCGCACGGGAAGCGTTACTTGGACGGAACGAAGAGCGTCTGGCCGGGCACCACACGCGCCGCCTCGAGGTTATTGAGCTGAAGGATGTCGGCAACCACATCGCGGGGGTCGCGCTCGGGTGCCACGGTTCCGGCAATCGCCCACAACGATTCCCCGGGCTGCACGGTGACCGACACGGCTGGTGTCAACCGCAGCTCCGCGGCGGACTCCGAGGCCTTGGCCGGCGCATTGAGAAAGCCACTGAAGGAAAGGATAAGGGCGGCCAGCAGGATGAGTGGAATGCCGAAGAAGACAAAGCGGCCGCGCCTGGTCAGCCGCAGCGGTGCCTGCCTGGTGCGGTCCCCGGAACCGTACCCGTCGAGGGAACGCTCCTCGCCGGAGGCATCAGCCCTTGCCGATGTGTAGCCGAATGTGTCGTGAAACGCGCTTGATGCTGACATGAACTGAGCCCTCCTGGACCATACGGTGCCGCGCGGCGTACTGCACCTACTTGCCGCCAACCGGCCTAACCATCGAACATAGAACCGAACATCGAGCCGTGCTCGAACAACGCTTAACTCGAACACATCTTCGAACCATGCTAGTTCTGTTTTAGCACTTATGGACGAACATTGTCGAGACTCGCTAGAACAAATGTTTGAAAAACCTCTGCGGCTGGCCTACGTTTGAGTCACAGGACAACCACATCTGCAGTTGATCAGCAGGGTCTGACAAACAGAGCCCGACGTTCCCGGCGACTGCAGCCACAGCAGCCGGGCGGAATGGAAAGGCGTTGGCGAATATGGCAGCACAAGCCACCGGCGGCAGGGCCACCCAGCGGAGCCCGCAGGCAGCCCGGCCCCCCAAGAGCCTCACCATCCGGCAGAAGAAGATCCTGGAAACCATCCAGCGCTCGGTATCGGACAACGGCTACCCGCCGTCCATGCGCGAGATTGGCGACACGGTCGGGCTGGCCAGCCTCTCCAGCGTCACCCACCAGCTGTCCCAGCTCGAAAAGCTCGGCTATCTGAGGCGCGATCCCAAGCGTCCGCGCGCCATGGAAGTGCTCATGCCGCTGACCCTGGATGAGGGAACGACCAAAATCCCAGGGGTCCAGAAGGCTGGAGTGCTGCGCTCAGCGGGCGGGCTGTCCGTCTCGGAACTCACCAGCGCCACGGACACCGCGATGGTGCCGCTCGTGGGCCGGATCGCTGCCGGCGGGCCCATTCTCGCCGACCAGCTCGTCGAGGACGTGATGCCGCTTCCGCGCCAGCTGGTGGGTTACGGTGAGCTCTTTATGCTCAAAGTCGCGGGCGATTCGATGATCGACGCCGCCATTTGCGACGGCGACTGGGTCGTGGTGCGCCGGCAGAGCGACGCCGTCAACGGCGACATCGTGGCCGCACTGCTGGACGACGAGGCGACGGTCAAAACGTTCCGCCAGCGCGACGGCCACACGTGGCTGCTGCCGCAGAACACCCAGTACGAACCCATCCTCGGCGATCACGCCGTCATCATGGGAAAAGTCGTCTCGGTACTTCGCTCCCTCTAGCTAAAATCAGATACCGGCTCTGACGCTCGCTCACCTTTCGCGGTGGACAAAAAACGCTGCCTCACTTTTCGGTTCGACCGTAAGCTCCGTCACGTCATGTGACGGAGCATTTGCCATTGGCACTCAGAATCGGAGTGCTCCCTGGTTCGGATCTTTCGCCGAATTACGCCGACGCGGGGTGGGCTGAATCGAGCGGGCACTGGGATATGACACGCAACCCTTCCTGCGACGCGCAGATGTCGTGGCGCTACCGGTATACCCGAAGCGCCAGGGCACTTGCGCGTCGCCAGGCTAAATGCGCCGCGTCAGCCAGCCGGCGCCGAAAAGCCCCGGATTTCCGCGGAACCTGGAGCCGGCAGGCCGGAGCAAGTGGGCGGGAACGCCACGGCTGCCGATATCCGGTCGCTTCGCAGCGCCTATTTGGCCGGCAGCCCGGATTCCTTGGACAGACGTTTCAGCGCCGCGAGGGCAATCGTGGGATCGGTAGTGGGCCAGAACGGTGGAAGGGCCGCGCGGAGGAATGCCCCGTAGCGTTCCGTGGATAGCCGTGAGTCCAGCACCGCCACGACACCCTTGTCCGTCGTCGTGCGGATCAGCCGGCCGGCGCCCTGGGCCAGCCGGATGGCGGCATGGGTCGCCGACACACTCATAAAGCCGTTGCCGCCCGCCTGGGCCACCGCGCGGGACCGCGCTGTCATCAGCGGGTCGTCGGGCCGGGGAAACGGGATCCGGTCGATGACGACCAGCCGGCAGGAGTCGCCCGGGACGTCAACACCCTGCCACAGCGACATCGTGCCGAAGAGGCAGGTGTCGGGCTCGTCGGCGAACTGCCGCACGAGCGCCGTCATGGTGGAGTCTCCCTGGCAGAGAATGCTGACGTCCAGCCGCGGCCGCATGGCCTCGGCGGCGTCTTCGGCGGCGCGACGGGAGGAAAAGAGGCACAAGGCCCCGCCGCCGGAGGCCCGGATCAGCTTCTCCAGCTCATCAAGCGCTTCCGGGGAGGTGCCGCGGCCGGGTTTGGGCAGGTGCTTCGCAACATAGAGAATCCCCTGCTTGGGGTATTCGAACGGCGAGCCGACGTCAACGCCGGTCCAGCTGGGGGCACCGGGGCCGACGAGGCCGAGGCCGCCGGCGGCCGGTTCGAACGCGGAGCCGATCGCCAGGGTGGCGGAGGTCAGGATGACGGTGTGGTCTGCGAACAGGCCCTCGCGGAGCCGGCCGCCGACGCTGAGCGGTGCCACGTTGATCAGGGCGGGCGCGGTTTCGTCCGGCTGGGAGTAGCCCTGCGCCGGGTCGAAGGTGCTGTTGCGGGAGAACCACACCACTTCACGGTTTTCCCGGGCCGCGAGCAAACGCTCACAGAGTTCCAGGATGACCATGAGGCGGGAGCGGGCCAGCTGACGGCCGCCGTCGGGGGTGTTGGCGCTGTCCCCCTTGGAATCGGACAGCGCGGCGCGGCAGGCATCACGCAACTGGTCCACGCAGTCCAGCTGTTCGCTGTTGAGGCCGTTGGGCATGAGTCCGCCGGGGACGCCTTCAATGGCCAGTTCGAGGTTGGCCGCGGCGTTGTTGAGCGCGTCCACGGTAATGCCGGTGTGCTTCCGGGCCCCCGAAGCGGCAACATGCACCATCGCGGCGGAGAGCTGTCCGGACACGGCGCCGGTGACGCGGTCCTGCAGTTCGTGGGCTTCGTCGACCACCACGACGTCGTAGTCGGGCAGCACGGCGAGGCCTTCGAAGGCGCTGACGGCCAGCATGGCGTGGTTGGTGACGACGACGTCGGCGTCGGCGGCGTTCTGCCGGGCCAGTTCGCTGAAGCATTCGGCGGCGAGGGGGCATTTCTGCGCGCCGAGGCACTCCATCGAGGTGACGGAGACTTGGCGCCACGCGCGGTCGGTCACACCGGGCATCAGCTCATCGCGGTCGCCCGTGACGGTCTCCTCGGCCCAGTCGCGCAGCCGGATTACTTCCTTGCCCAGCTGGGAGGACGGACCGCCCATGGCCGCGGCGAGATGCGGGACGGATGTGTCCTCGCCGAGGGAGAAGAGCTGGCCCTCGGAGGGCTCTTCGGAAGGGAAACCGCCGTCGAGCTTGTGCCGGCACACATAGTTTGAGCGGCCCTTGACCAGGGCGATCTTGACCGGCCGTTCCAGGGCCGGGGTGATGGTCTTGAGCAGCCGGGGCAGGTCGCGCCCCACGATCTGGGTCTGGAGGGCCAGGGTGGCGGTGGAGACGAGGGTTGGCTTCTGGCTGACCAGCGAATGGGCGATCAGCGGGACCAGGTAGGCGAGGGACTTGCCCGTGCCGGTGCCGGCCTGGACCAGCAGGTGGTCGCCGCTGTCGATCGCGCGCGCCACCTGCCGTGCCATTTCGTGCTGGCCGTCGCGGCTTTGGCCGCCCATGCCGGACACGGCCCGGTCGAGGAGCTCTATGACGAACTCCTCGCCGTGCGGCTGGAATCTTCCCGCCGTCTTTTTTGCGTCCGGCCCGTGGCCGTCAGGGCCGTCCCCGGCCGGGGACGCCCCGGCGGCGTCAGCCCCGGCGGACTCGGCGCCTGCCGGGCCGGTCCGCTCCGGGTCCGCCCCCGTCACTGCCGCCTCAGTCATTGGTGATGAACGAATCCAGTTCAGCGGCGAACCCCTCGCGCACCATCACAACGGCACGGGTGCCGGCTTCCTCGTGGTCGAGGCTGAGGATCTCGGCGTCGGTCTCGTGCAGTTTGCTGAGCAGGTCCCCGCGGTTGTACGGGATCATCAGTTCCAGCTTCACGCTGGGCCGCGGGATGCCGTCGCTGATGGCCCTGAGCAGTTCAGGAAGGCCTTCCCCGGTGCGGGCCGAGACCACCACGTGGCGCGGTTCGCGCTGCTTGAGCCGTTCGATCACGAAAGGATCGGCGGCGTCGGCCTTGTTCAGGACGATGATTTCCGGGACCTTGCGGGCGTCGACTTCGCTGAACACCTTGCGGACGGCGGCAATCTGGCCCTCCGGATCCGGGTGGGACACATCGACGACGTGCAGGATCAGGTCCGCGTCGGCAACCTCTTCCAGGGTGGAGCGGAAAGCCTCCACGAGCTGGGTAGGCAGCGAGCGGACGAATCCCACGGTATCGGCGAGCGTGTAACCCAGCCCATCGGACGTTTCGGCCTTGCGGACCGTCGGGTCCAGCGTGGCGAACAGGGCGTTCTCCACCAGGACACCAGCGTCGGTCAGCCTGTTCAGCAGCGAGGACTTGCCGGCGTTGGTGTACCCGGCGATCGCTACGGACGGCACGGAATTACGACGGCGGTTGGCGCGCTTGGTCTCCCGTGCCGGCTTCATCGCGGCGATTTCACGCCGCAGCTTGGCCATCCGGGTCCGGATCCGGCGGCGGTCCAGTTCGATCTTGGTTTCACCGGGACCACGCGAACCCATGCCGGCACCGGCGCCGCCCACCTGGCCGCCGGCCTGGCGGGACATCGAGTCACCCCAGCCGCGCAGGCGCGGGAGCAGGTATTCGAGCTGGGCCAGTTCCACCTGGGCCTTACCCTCGCGGCTCTTGGCGTGCTGGGCAAAAATGTCCAGGATCAGTGCCGTACGGTCAATGACCTTGACCTTGACGATGTCTTCCAGGCTGCGGCGCTGGGACGGGGCCAGTTCGGCGTCGACGACGACGGTGTCCGCACCGGTGGACATCACGATGTCCTTGAGTTCCTGGGCCTTGCCGGAGCCGAGGAAGGTGCCCGGATCGGGCTTCGCGCGGCGCTGGACGATCCCGTCGAGGACCTCCGAGCCGGCGGTCTCGGCGAGGGCCGCGAGTTCGCGCAGCGAGTTCTCGGCGTCGGCGAGCGTCCCTTCGGTCCAGAGGCCGGCCAGCACGACGCGCTCGAGGCGCAGCTGCCGGTATTCGACCTCGGTGACGTCTTCGAGTTCGGTGGACAGTCCGGCGGTGCGGCGCAGGGCGTGCCGTTCCTCGAGGTCCTGCTGGTCACCGTCGTAGTTGCCGTGTTCCCCGTCCAGCCGGGAGATGGCCTGGGCCTTGCCGAGCACCGGCCTGGACTCACCGGCAGCCGGGGCTGTCTTCCGGGCAGGGGTGTCCTTGGCGAGGATCCGGTCGATGACAGCCTGGATTTCCGCAGGACTCAGGTCCTGGGCTGCTGAATCGGGTCCGGTGTTGGGCTGGCTGGTCATGGTCTCCTTTAGAGGTTCGGCAGTTTCAGAATAGTGCCGATCGGTGCTGTGTGGGGCGGTATTCGCGCTGGGCTGACGACTATTGGTCAAACGGGTCCTCCTGGGTTGCCGGTGGCAGCGGTGCCGGGGCAGGGTGTGCTCCGGGTGGAGCGGTGGGATGAGGGAGGGAAATCATGGATTCGAGCGGATGGCCGGACCCGCCTGCGGGGACGTTTGTGCGCTCGACGTCTAATACGCTGGACTGTCTATGCACTCGACTGTTTAGGAAGCATCGTTGTTCTCCAAGTGATGCAGGCGCCGGGCCGGGACGGAAACACGGGATTGGGCGCGCTGCACGAAATCTAACTGGCGGAAGGTAACTACCTGCGTCGCTGCGGGGACGGGATTTAACCCGTACCGGCTACTTGAAGATTGAGAACATGTATTTAACACTAGCAGACCGTTCTTGTGCCTCCGACCGGCGGGCACCCGGCTGTGCGGCCGCGTTCCGTTCCGGGCCATCCCGGTTTCCCATAGGGGCCGGGCCCGAACTAATCTGCCAGTTATGGAGTCTGCACACTATTTCAGCGCCCAGCCTGCCGGGCCGTTCACCCGCAAGCCACTGACCGTGGAGCTTGCCGGCGAGACGCGCCGCCTGCAGACGTCCTCGTCCATCTTCAGCCCGGACGGTATCGATAAGGGAACCGCGGTCCTGCTGGCCGAGGTTCCCGCCCCGGCACCGCAGGGCAGGCTGCTGGACATCGGCTGCGGCTGGGGCCCGATCGCGCTCACCATGGCCCTGCGGGCACCGCATTCGCAGGTCCACGCCGTGGATGTCAACGAACGCTGTGTGACCTTGACCAACGAGAATGCGGCGCTCCTGGGGCTCGGGAACCTGACGGCCAGCACACCGGATGCCGTCGATCCGGAACTGCGCTTCGACACCATCTGGTCCAACCCGCCCATCCGGATCGGCAAGGACGAACTCCACGCCCTGCTGCTCCTGTGGCTGCCGCGGCTCGCGCCCGGCGGCACCGCCTGGCTCGTGGTCCAGAAGAACCTGGGGTCGGATTCGCTTCAGCGCTGGCTCGCCGCCGAACTGGACAGCAGCTTCACAGTGACGCGGGAGAGCACCTCGAAGTCGTTCCGCATCCTGCGGGTCAGGAAAGCATCCCACTAGCCACGATCACCGCGGGGCCGCTGAGCTCGACGTGCTCGTGGCCCGCCGCGCCGGGGAAGAACTTCACGCCGACGACGCCGCCCGGTACGTGCACGTTCCAGACGTCCGGGGCGCCCTGGCCGGCCCAGTGCCGGATCGCGACGGCGGCGGCACAGGCGCCGGTGCCGCAGGACTGGGTCTCCCCCACGCCCCGCTCGTGGACCCGCATCGTGATGGTCCCGACGCCCTCATGGACCAGCGGCTCGGACGGCACGACGAACTCGACGTTGGTGCCCTTGGGCGGCGTCGGATCCACGTGGGGTGCGGTGAGCAGCTGGGTGGCCTGGAGCTCGGCCAGTTCGGCCAGGGCGACGACCGTGTGCGGGTTGCCCATGCTCACCGAGAGCGCGGGCCGGGCGACCTCCAGCCCTGCCGCGCTGACCAGCGAATCCATGGCCCGTGCGGTGGCCTCGCCGGGGAAGATGAACTCCCAGGAGCCCATGTCGACGGCGTAGCCGGCGGCAGTGCGGACAATCGTCTTCGCGCCGCCCCGGGTGCCGATGGTCAGTGACTCGCCGGCGGGCAGCGCAACAAGTCCCTCGGCGATCAGGAAGTGCACAAAGACGCGGACACCATTGCCGCACATTTCGGAGAGCGAACCGTCGCTGTTGCGGTAGTCCATGAACCATTCGGCGTCCGGGTGGCCCGTGAGCAGTTCCTGGCCCTCGGGGAGGAGCCGGGACGGCACGGCACGGATCAGACCGTCCCCGCCGATGCCGCGGTGGCGGTCGCAGAGTGCCGCGACCTGCTCTGCGGTGATGGACAGGGTGCCGTTTGGGTCGGCGAGGAGCACAAAGTCGTTGCCCGTGCCGTGGCCTTTGGAGAACTTGAGTCCGCTCAGGGCTGTGGTGCTTCCGGCAGCGTTGAGGTCATCGGCTGCGGCAGGGGTCTTGTCCATGCTCCAAGGTTACCTTTCCGGGCGCGGCGCCCGGAAAGCTAGGACTAGTGTGGCGCGCCGGGGCCGCACAGCGCGGCTGCCCGGGCCACCAGATCCGGGTCCTGCCAGTGGAGCCAGTGGATGCGCGGGTCCGCACGGAACCAGGTGAGCTGGCGGCGGGCAAACTGCCGGGTCGCGACGATGGTTTCCTCCGCCGCCTGCGCCTCGTCCGACTCGCCGTCGAGGACCTTGAGGAACTGGGCGTAGCCGAGGGCTCGCGGGGCGGTCCTGCCGAGCCGGAGCCCCGCGGCGTCGAGCTTCCTGGTTTCCTCCAGCAGTCCGCGCGCCACCATGGCGTGGACGCGGGCAGCGAGCCGTTCCCGGAGCAACTCCCGATCCACCGCGAGGCCAATCTGCACGGCGGGCTGGAAATACTCGCGGGTGGGCATAAAGGAGCTGAAGGGCCGGCCGGTCAATTCGAACACCTCGAGGGCGCGGATGATCCGGCGTGCGTCGCCGAGCCGGCCCGCGGACACCGGGTCCGCGGTCTCCAGCCGCGCCCGCAGCGGGGCGGGGCCGGCCGTTTCCAGCTCCGCCTCAAGCCGGCGTCGGATGGTGGGATCGGTGCCCGGCAATTCCAGCACGTCCAGGGCGGCGCGGACGTAGAGCCCGGAGCCGCCGGCCAGGATAGCGCGTTTGCCGCGGCCATGGATCTCGGCAATCAGGGCCCGGGCCCGCTGCTGGAAATCCGAGACGCTGGCTTCCCCGGTCACATCCAGAATGTCCAGGAGGTGGTGGGGCACTCCCCTGCGTTCGGCGCCGGTGATCTTGGCCGTGCCGATGTCCATGCCGCGGTAGAACTGCATGGAGTCGGCGTTGATGACTTCGCCATCGAGCGCCAGCGCCAGCGAGACGGCGAGATCGGACTTGCCGGAGCCTGTCGGCCCGACGACGGCGATTACCGGGGGGTTCTGCTCCGCCATCCCGGATGGTTTGCCGGCCGGTGTGTCCTTTGCTGCGCCGCCCGGGGTGCCCTGCGGGGGTGCCACGGGGCTAGCGGCCGCGGACCGGAAGGGCAGGCATGCCCAGGGACACACCCGTGGTGCCGGCGGCTGCCCCCGGCACGGGTGCGCCGCAGGAGTCGGCCTGGGACCTGTCCCAGGCATCTCCCGCTCGGGAGCGGCGGAGGCTGTAGCCGTCCGCCGACGCCGGATCGGAGACTAGGTGGAAGGCCGCCGCCTCGGTGATGGTCACGGTCACCAGATCGCCGGGGCGGGGCGCTTCGGCGCCGGCGGGGACGGAGAAGTGCACCAGCCGCTGGTCCTGGGCGCGGCCGGAGAGCCGGCCGGTTTCCTCGGCTTTGCGGCCCGGCTGGGCCGTGACCATCACCTCGACGCGGCGGCCGAGCTGGCGGGCGTTCTCCTCGGCCGCGATCCGGTCTTGCAGGGCGGTGAGGCGTTCGAAGCGTTCCTGGACCACAGCCTTGGGGAGCTGGTCGGGCAGCTCCGCGGCGGGAGTGCCGGGCCGCTTGGAGTACTGGAAGGTGAAGGCGGTGGCGAAGCGGGACTTTTCCACAACGTCCAGGGTGGCCTGGAAGTCCTCTTCGGTCTCGCCGGGGAAGCCGACGATGATGTCCGTGGAGATGGCGGCGTGCGGGATCTTCTCGCGGACCTTGTCCAGGATGCCGAGGAACTTCGTCGAGCGGTAGGACCGCTTCATGTCCTTGAGGACCTTGTCCGAGCCGGACTGCAGCGGCATGTGCAGTTGCGGCATGACGTTGGGGGTCTCTGCCATGGCGTCGATGACGTCATCGGTGAAGGCGGCCGGATGCGGGCTGGTGAACCGGACGCGTTCGAGACCGGGGATGTCGCCGCAGGCGCGCAGCAGCTTCGAGAAGGCCTGCCGGTCACCGAATTCGACGCCGTAGGAGTTCACGTTCTGGCCCAGCAGGGTCACTTCGATGGCGCCGTCGTCCACGAGGGCCTGGATCTCGGCCAGGATGTCGCCGGGCCGGCGGTCCTTCTCCTTGCCGCGCAGGGCCGGCACGATACAGAAGGTGCAGGTGTTGTTGCAGCCCACGGAAATCGACACCCAGCCCGAATAGACCGAGTCGCGCTTGGTGGGAAGGGTAGAGGGGAAGACATCGAGGGACTCGAGGATTTCCAGCTGCGCCTCGTTGTTGTGGCGCGCGCGCTCCAACAGGGCGGGCAGGGCGCCGACGTTGTGGGTGCCGAAGACAGCGTCCACCCACGGTGCCTTCTCCAGGATGGCGTCGCGGTCCTTCTGCGCCAGGCAGCCTCCGACGGCGATCTGCATTCCCGGGTTGGCGGCCTTGACCGGGGCCAGCATGCCGAGGTTGCCGTAAAGCTTGTTGTCCGCGTTTTCCCGAACCGCGCAGGTGTTGAAGACCACGACGTCGGCCAGTTCCCCGGCGGCGGGGACGTAGCCGGCGGCTTCCAGCATCCCGGACATACGCTCGGAGTCGTGGACGTTCATCTGGCAGCCGAAGGTGCGCACCTGGTAAGTGCGGGGCTCTACCGCATCAGGCGCCGGCGCGGTGTCAGGTGCCTGCGCGGTGTCCGTTGAAGGGGTGGTACCGGCTACTGGGGAGGGAATGGTCAAACTCACCTGTTAAGGGTACCGGGTCGGCGCCGTCCCCGCGTGGCGTGCGCTGTTGAGCTCATTGTGCTCGATGCGCCGGGCGGCCGATTCAGAACTCCGGTTCAGCATCCGTTTCGGCGCCTGCCACGGCGGCATCGAGGACTTCGCCGACGATCCGGAAGGCCTGGGATGGCTGGTACCCCTTGCGGGCGAGCATCGAGGCAAGCCGGCGCGTGGTCTTGTCACGCTCGGCGCGGTCCTCGAATCCGGTGACCCCCCGGAGCTTTCGCTGGACCAGTTCACGCGCCGCGGACTCCTCGTCCTCGTCGCTGAGTTGTTCCAGGGCTCCGGCGGCAAGGTCCGCGTCGATGCCCTTTTCCGAGAGTTCCCGCCGGAGAACACCTTTGGCGAGCTTGCGGCTCTGGAAGCGGCTGCGGACCCACATCTCGGCGAAGTCGGCGTCGTCAATGAGCTTCACCTCTTCGAAGCGGTCCAGCACGGCCCCGGCGATGTCGTCCGGGATGTTGCGCTCGGCCAGCTTCCTGGCGAGCTGGAGCCGGCTCTTGGGCGAATTTGTCAGCTGCCGCAGCACGATGGCCCGTGCCACAGCCGCCGGATCGGCGTCGCGCTCCGGCTTCAACGGCGAATCCCGGGGAGGCGACCCCGACAGTATCTCCGCTCCGGGGCGGGTGCCCCCACCGAAGCCGGGGGCAGGTTTCCGGGATGGGAATCCTGCCCCCGTGCCTGCTGTGCGCCGGGAAGGCGCGGCTCCGGGCGTTCTGCTGTTAGAAGCCGTCAACGGCCTTCAGCTTCGGCGCTGCTTCGGTCTCGGCGGGGGCCTTGACACCGACGCCGAGCTTTTCCTTGATGAGGCGTTCCAGCTCTGACGCCAGTTCAGGGTTGTCCCGCAGGAACCGCCGGGAGTTCTCCATGCCCTGGCCCAGCTGGTCGCCGTCGTAGGTGAACCAGGAACCCGACTTCTTGATGAAGCCGTGCTCGACACCCATGTCGATGATGCCGCCCTCACGGGAAATGCCCTGGCCGTAGATGATGTCGAATTCGGCAATCTTGAAGGGCGGAGCCATCTTGTTCTTGACGATCTTGGCCTTGGTCCGGTTACCGACCGAGTCCGCGCCCTCCTTGAGGGTCTGGATCCGCCGGACGTCGATGCGGATCGAGGCATAGAACTTCAGCGCCTTACCACCGGTGGTGGTTTCCGGGGAACCGAAGAACACACCGATCTTTTCGCGCAACTGGTTGATGAAGATGGCGGTGGTCTTGGTCTGGCTCAGGCGGCCGGTGATCTTACGCAGGGCCTGGCTCATCAGGCGGGCCTGAAGACCGACGTGACTGTCGCCCATGTCGCCTTCGATTTCGGCGCGGGGAACCAGCGCGGCGACGGAGTCGATGACGATGACGTCCAGGGAACCGGAACCGATCAGCATGTCCATGATTTCCAGGGCCTGCTCGCCGGTGTCCGGCTGTGACACCAGGAGCGCGTCGGTGTCGACGCCAAGCCTGGCAGCGTATTCGGGATCGAGGGCATGCTCGGCGTCGATGAAGGCGGCGATCCCGCCCAGGCGTTGGGCGTTGGCTACGGCGTGCAGTGCCACGGTGGTCTTACCGGAAGATTCCGGACCGTAGATTTCCACGACGCGGCCGCGGGGCAGGCCGCCAATTCCCAGGGCGACGTCCAGCGCAATGGAACCGGTCGGAATGACCTCGATCGGCGCGCGGACTTCGTCGCCCAGGCGCATAATCGAGCCTTTACCGAACTGCTTGTCAATCTGGGCAAGCGCTGCGTCGAGCGCCTTCTGACGATCCGGGGCTGCTGCCATGGTTCACACCTCTAGTGCTTTCTCGCTGTGGAGTGGCCGTTGCGGCCCTGTGTTTGTGATCAGTTCTCTATCATCACTGACGCTAGCGGCACCCACCGACAGTGTTGCCGGCCGACGTCGCGTATGTGCATAAACGCTCTGAAAAAAGCATAGTCCTATCCGAACAGATATTCGAACAATCGGGCGGCGTGTCAGCCGCCGGCTGCGTCAGACCGGCATCCAGCGGCCTGGCGCAGGGACCTTGCCGCCGGGACTCGGCTGTCAACGGTGCTGCCGTCAGCGGGGTTTCACGTCGCGGCCCAGCCGCCGCTCAGGCGGAACTTCCTGGACCTCGCAGAGGGCGAGCCAGACTTTCCGGGGCGGCACACCGGCGCTGAGGGCCTGGTCGGCCGTGTGGCCGCCCACTCCGGCCAGGACCAGCGAACTGCTGAGGACACGTGAGTAGCCTGCTCCGAATTCGTCGTCCATGAGACGCCAAAAATCACTGATTCGCACGAATAAAGTCTCTCACGATGCGGGCGGACTCTAGAATGGTTGCCATGAGCAACGCCGTTGAGGGGCCCGGGATCCGCGGGAGTGCCGGGGACCCCGAAGAAGCCGGCCTGATCGCGGTCGAAAACCAATTGAGCCTGCTCTGGCGCCGCGGCCGCTCCATTTCACATCAGCTCTCGCGGCAGCTCCACCCGGACATGGAACCGGCGGCGTATGGCCTGCTGTCCGTCATCCGAAGGCAGGGCGCCGTGCGGCTTACCGAGCTGGCCTCGAGTATCGGCGTCGGAAAACCCTCGGTGAGCCGGCAGGTCGCGTTCCTCGAAGGCCTCGGGCTCGTGACCAAGCACGCCGATCCCCTCGACGGCCGCGCCCAGATGATCCGCCTGACTCCCCTGGGCGACGAGAAGATGCACCAGGTTCAGGACGCCCGGCGCGAGGTTTTCCGCCAACAGCTCGGAGACTGGCCGGTGGAAGAGCTGGAGACGCTTGCCCGCTACATTGCCAAGCTCAACGCCAGCTATGAGCGTGACGGCCTCCCCCGGGACGACGCCCGCTAGTCCACCAATTCGGTTCCGGCCACCTCCGGCCCGCACCAGCCGGCACCGCCCCGCACCACGCAAGAGGACCCCCGGCCCGTGGCCGAGGGTCCTCTTGTCCAGAGAAATCCGGGTCGGGGCTAGCGTGCCCCGGAGAGCAGGCCCTTGGCCAGCTCCTCGTTAAGGTCGGTGTTCAGCTCACGGTCCAGGTCACGGCCGTAGCGCTGGGCAAACTCCTGCGGGACGGTGTCCGGAACCGCGACGCCCTCGGCGACGGCGACGCGGTCGCTGACTTCGCGGAGCATAAGCGAAAGCGGAACATCAAGGGCCGAGCAGATCGAGGAGAGCAACTCCGAGGAGGCTTCCTTCTGGCCGCGTTCCACTTCACTCAGGTAGCCCAGGGAAACGCGGGCACTGTGCGAGACTTCGCGGAGGGTTCGGCCCTGGCGCTGGCGGACATCGCGGAGGACATCACCGATTTCGTGACGAAGTACAACCATCTTGCGCCCCTTCTGTTCGCTCTTAGCCTGATCGGCGAGGCCCACATCCTTCCAGCGGACAACGCCGTTTACGGATACGGGCTGCTTTACCATCTGTATCGCCTTGCTCCCTCGTATGTCGAGTCCGCCGGTTGAGGCGGACTACTGATGCTTTCATCCTAGGCGCCTCCTTTATTCGGAGGCGACACAATGTAACAACTAATGGGAATCGACTTTTGTTCCCGGCTACTTTACGCCCGGTAGCCTTATGATGCCAGAGCGTCGAGCAGTCGCTCCAGCGCGGCGCCGCAGGCCAGGGCGCGGATTTCAGGACGGGTGCCCTCGAAGCTGTACTCATACGACGTCGACCCCTCCGCGGTGGCGATCCCGATGAAGACAGCGCCGACGGCCTTGCCGCCGTGCGGTTCGGGGCCGGCGACGCCGGTCGTGGACACGCCGACGTCGGCCCCGCAGATCCTGCGGGCGCCGTCAGCCATGGCTTCAGCCACCTTACCGTCCACGGCGCCGACGTCGTCAAGGAGGTTCTGGGGCACGCCGAGCACCCGGGCCTTGACCGAGTTCTGGTACGCGACCACACCGCCCTGGAGCATCGCGGAGGCGCCGGGAGTGTCGGCAAGGACGGCAGCGACCATACCGGCGGTGAGCGACTCAGCGGTGGCCACGGTGAGGCCCCGACCGACCGCCCCGGTGACGGCCAGTTCAGCCATGCGGTGAAGATTGGGATGAAGATTGGTCATGGTTTGCCCTCCTGGACCTTCTGTTGCTCTGCCCGGATGCCGCTGGCGCGCAGCTTGAGGGCTTCGATGACGTACTGGCCCCCGGTCCAGACCGTGATCGCCACGGCCACCATCATGACCGCGAAGGCCACCGCCCCGAGCCACGGCGCCAGGGAGGCCAGCGGGATGATGTACAGGAAGATGGCCACCGTCTGGATGACGGTCTTGAGCTTTCCGCCGCGTGAGGCCGGGATCACCCCGTAGCGGATGACGAAGAAGCGCAGCGCGGTGACGCCCCACTCACGGACCAGGATCAGGACAGTGACCCACCACGGGAGCTCCTGGAGCACGGAGAGCATCACCAGGGCCGAGCCGATCAGGAGCTTGTCCGCGATCGGGTCGGCGATCTTGCCGAAGTCCGTGATGAGGCCGCGGCTGCGGGCGATGTCGCCGTCGAGCTTGTCCGTGTAGATGGCCACCGCGAACGTTGCGGCGGCGATCCAGCGCCAGATCCCGTTCTGGGCGTGCAGCCCCGGCGAGTCGAGAACGAGGAACCAGACAAAGAATGGCACCATCACAATCCGCAGCATCGTCAGGATGTTGGGCAGGTTCCAGATCCGCGGGGCGGACCCGGCGCTGTTTGCTTCGGCGCTAGTCACCTTCCTAGGCTACCGTCCGGTGAGCGACCAGGCGTCGTTGGAGCCGTTCTCATCATCGCCGGCGCCGGAGCCGTTGGCGCCGTCAGCGCCGTCGAAGTACTCGGTGTTCTGGCTCCGCCGGTCCAGGTCCGCGGCGACGAGGTCCTCCGCATACCCGCCCTGGGCGATGTTCGCGTTGGCGTTCTCGCTCAGCGCGGCAGTCTGGGAATCGGCGGTGGCGGGCACGTCCATGCCCTTCATGGCGGCGAGGACGGCGGCAAGGTCGTCCGGCTTGACCAGGACGTCACGCGCCTTGGAACCCTCGGAGGGGCCCACGACGCCGCGGGACTCCAGCAGATCCATCAGGCGGCCCGCCTTCGCGAAGCCGACGCGCAGCTTGCGCTGCAGCATCGAGGTGGAGCCGAACTGTGTGGTGACGACGAGTTCGGTGGCCTGGAGCAGGACCTCGAGGTCGTCGCCGATGTCGTCGTCGATCTGCTTCTTCGGCGCTTCGGGGGCGACGTCGTCACGGTAGACGGCCTTGAGCTGGCCCTTGACGTGCTCGACGACCTTGTGGATTTCCGACTCGGTGACCCAGGCGCCCTGGACCCGCATGGCCTTGGAGGCGCCCATCGGCAGGAACAGCGCGTCGCCCTGGCCGATGAGTTTCTCGGCGCCCGGCTGGTCAAGGACCACGCGGGAGTCGGTGACCGAGGAAGTCGCGAACGCCATGCGCGAGGGCACATTGGCCTTGATCAGGCCGGTGACGACGTCCACGGACGGGCGCTGGGTGGCCAGGACAAGGTGGATGCCGGCGGCACGGGCCAGCTGGGTGATGCGGACAATCGAGTCCTCGACGTCGCGCGGGGCGACCATCATGAGGTCGGCCAGTTCGTCCACGATCACCAGCAGGTACGGGTACGGCCGGATGACCCGCTTGGAACCCTCCGGCGGGTGGACCTTGCCGGCCCGGACGGCCTTGTTGAAGTCGTCGATGTGCTTGAAGCCGTAGTTGGCGAGATCGTCGTAGCGGGCGTCCATCTCCCTGACCACCCATTGCAGCGCCTCGGCGGCCTTCTTGGGGTTGGTGATGATGGGGGTGATGAGGTGCGGGACGCCTTCGTAGGCCGTGAGCTCCACGCGCTTGGGGTCCACCATCACCATGCGGACCTCGTCGGGCGTGGCACGCATCAGGATGGAGGTGATCATGGCGTTCACGAACGCCGACTTGCCGGCGCCGGTGGCGCCTGCCACCAGGAGGTGCGGCATCTTGGCGAGGTTGGCGACGACGTAGCCGCCCTCGACGTCCTTGCCGACCCCGATCACCATGGGGTGTTCGGTGCGGCGGGCATTCTGGCTCCGCAGCACGTCGCCGAGGGAGACGGTCTCGCGGTCCGTGTTGGGGATCTCGATGCCGATGGCGGACCGGCCGGGAATGGGGCTCAGGATGCGCACGTCCGAGCTGGCGACGGCGTAGGAGATGTTCTTGGACAGCGCCGTGACGCGTTCCACCTTGGTGCCCGGGGAAAGCTCGATCTCATAGCGGGTCACGGTGGGTCCGCGGCTGAAGCCGGTGACCTGCGCTTCCACATTGAACTGGTTGAGGGTCTCGGTCAGCGAGGCGACGATCGCGTCGTTGGCCTCGGTGCGCTCCTTGGGAATGGACCCCGGTGTCAGGACGTCCGACGGCGGCAGGGTGTACGTGACGTCGCCGGCGAGGGAGAGCTGCTCGGTGCGCTGCGGAATCGGTGTCGGCAGGGGTGGCGGCGTGACGGGCCGGGAGGGGACCTGGGCGGCAGCCGCGGCTGCCGAGGACACAACGTTGAGGGAACCGGCGGCCACCATGCCGGGGGTGACGAGTGGGATCGCTTCAGTGGCGTTCTCGCCCGCCGCTCCGGCAACACTGCCTGCTGCGGTACCCAGGCCCTGGGCCGCCTTGATCTTTTCGACGGCGATCTCGGCCTGCGTGGGCCGGCGCACGCCGGGTGCTACGGACTTGGAGCCGGTTGTGGAGCCTCCGGCGGATTTGGCGGCCTCGGCTTCTTCATCCTCGATGAGGGCACGTTCGAAGGCCTCGTCGCCGACGTAGCCCTCGAGGCCGGCGTCGGCGTCATGGTCCTTGCCGAAGAGGCGCCGGCGCTTCTTCTTCGCCGGGGCCGGAGCGTCGTTTTCGTACAGATAGCTGCGGTCGTGGCCGTCCCGGTTGTCGCCGTCGGCGGCCTGGAGGTCAATGCCCATGAGGTGCTCGTAGGCGTCGCGCAGCCGGCTCGGGATGGCCCCAAAGGGGGTGGCGGTGACGATCAGGAGGGAGGTGAAGGCCAGCAGGCTGTAGAACGCCACCGGGACGGCAGCGTGGATCGTGGCGAGTGGCGCCGCGGCGAGATAGCCGAGCATGCCGCCCGCATGGCGCAGTCCGTCGAAGCCGTCCGCGACGGTAGGCTGGCCGCCGATGATGTGGGCCAGGCCGCTGCCGGCGAAAATCATGATCAGGAAGCCGATGCCGATCCTGTTGTTTCCGCGGACGTCGTCCGGCTGGCGGAACAGCCGGAAGGCGCAGACGAAGAGCACGAGCGGCAGCAGCAGGGACATCCAGCCGAAGGTGCCGTTGACGATTCCGAAGACCATGTCCGGGAACCAGCCCCGGAAGCCCCACCAGGCAAAGGTGGCGATGAAGGCGCCGAGGGCGAGGTTGAACAGGGCTGCACCGTCGCGGCGCTCCCCGGGGGCGAGGTCGCTGACGTCGGAGCCGATCCGGCGGACGCCGGCGCCGACAACGTGGGCAACGCCCAGCCAGGCACCGGCCACCACCCGGACCAGCCAGGGCTGTTTGGGCTCGACGGCGGCCAGCTGGCGGGTGCGCGCGGTGCCTGCGGCTCCTCCGGACCTGCTGGTTTTGGACGCAGCCGGGCCGGAGCCCCGGGCCGGAGAGCTGCCTGATTTACCGCTGGAGTTTCCTCTAGGCGCGGAGGAAGTTCGTGTCGCCATACCCCCAACGGTACCCGACGACGGGCCGAAACCTGCGGATTTTCGGGCCTGCGCGGGGATCATGTTGCACCGGACGGGCACACAGAAACGGCCCTCCCGGACTGCCGCAGACGGAAGGCTGCGGGCCAGCCGGGAGGGCCGCCGTCGTGCTGGGCGTTACTGGGGCGGAGGCGCCTAGGCCTCCAGGACCACCGGGATGATCAGGGGCTTGCGGCGCAGCTTGCGGTTGACCCAGGTGCCGACGACGCGGCGGACAACCTGCTGCAGCTGGTGCGTGGTGTGGTCCGAGCGGTTGAGCACGGCCTCCTCCAGCGCGGCGTTGATCTTGGGGATGATCTCGTCGAAGACGGAGTCATCCTCGGCCACGCCGCGGGCGTGGATCTCCGGACCGGAGACCACCTTGCCGGTGGCGCGGTGGATCACGGTGATGATGGAGATGAAGCCTTCATCGCCGAGGGTCTGGCGGTCCTTCAGATCGGCGTCGGTGATTTCGCCAACGCTGGAGCCATCGACGTAGACGAAGCCGACCTCGACCTGGCCGACGATGTCCGCCTGGTGGTCACGGAGGTCGATCACGGTGCCGTTGTCCGCGAGGAGGATGCTTTCCTCGGGGACGCCGGAGTCCAGGGCGATCTTGCCGTTGGCGATCAAGTGGCGGGTTTCGCCGTGCACCGGCATTGCGTTGAGCGGCTCAAGGATGTTGTAGCAGTACAGCAGCTCGCCGGCGGCCGCGTGGCCGGAGACATGCACCTTGGCATTGCCCTTGTGGATGACGTCGGCGCCAAGCTTGAGCAGGCCGTTAATGATGCGGAAGACGGCGTTTTCGTTTCCCGGGATCAGGCTCGAGGCGAGGATGACGGTGTCGCCCTGGCCGACCACAACGCGGTGGTCGCCGTTGGCCATGCGGGACAGGGCCGCCATCGGCTCGCCCTGTGAACCGGTGGACATCAGTACCACACGGTTGTCCGGCAGGTTGTCGATGTTTTTAATGTCGACCAGGATTCCGGCCGGCACATCGAGGTAGCCGAGCTTCTCGGCGATCGCCATGTTGCGGACCATGGAACGGCCGACGAAGGCAACCTTGCGGTTGTGGTTGGCGGCAGCGTCCAGGACCTGCTGGACGCGGTGGACGTGCGAGGAGAACGAGGCCACGATCAGTCGCTTGGAGGCCTGGCCGAAGAGCCGGTCCAGGGTGGGGCCGATGTCCTTTTCGGCGGTGGTGAAGCCCGGCACATCGGCGTTCGTGGAGTCCGACATAAACAGGTCCACGCCTTCTTCGCCCAGCTTGGCGAAGTGGCGGAGGTCCGTGATGCGGCCGTCCAGCGGCAGCTGGTCCATCTTGAAGTCGCCGGTGTGCAGCACGGTGCCGCCGGCCGTGCGGATGAACACGGCGAGGGCATCGGGGATCGAGTGGTTGACGGCGACGAATTCGCATTCGAAGGGGCCGAACTTTTCAACCTGTCCCTCGGTGACCGTCTGCAGGACGGGCTTGATCCGGTGCTCCTGCAGCTTCGCCTCGATGAGGGCCAGCGTCAGCCGGGAGCCCACCAGGGGAATGTCGGCGCGCAGGCGCAGCAGGTACGGGACGGCGCCGATGTGGTCCTCGTGGCCGTGGGTCAGGACGACGGCGACGATGTCAGCGAGGCGGTTCTTGATGTAGGAGAAATCGGGCAGGATCAGGTCGACACCGGGCTGGGTCTCCTCCGGGAAGAGGACACCGCAGTCGACGATGAGGAGCTTGCCGTCAACCTCGAAGACGGTCATGTTGCGGCCGATCTCGCCCAGGCCGCCGAGCGGAACAATCCGCAGGGTGTCCTTGAGCAGTTTCGGCGGCGTGACAAGGCCGGGAAGGGCGGTTTGGGTCATAATGCACTACTTTCCAGGCAGGATCCGGCCTGGTCTTTGCCGATCGGAAACAACACCCGATCAGGAAAAGACCATTCCGGCTTCCGCCAAGTCCTCGCGGATGGTTTCGATCTCGGCGTCGCCCGGCTCCACGAGGGGCAAACGGACAACCGAGTTGGGCAGGACTCCCTGCCACTTAAGAACTTGCTTCGCAGCAACAGCACCCTGGCTATGGGTCATCACTGCACGGACCACAGGGTCCAGTTCGAAATGTATGGTGCGGGCGGCAGCAAAGTCGCCCGCAAGTGCGGCATCAATCATGGCGCGAAACTGACGCGTCGCGACGTGCGCGGTGACGCTGACGAGGCCGACTGCGCCGGCTGCCATCCACGGCAGGGTCAGTCCGTCGTCGCCGGAGTAGACGTCGAGGTCGGTGTTCGCGAGCACGCGGGTGACGGCGGCAAAATCCGCTTTGGCGTCTTTGAGCGCAATAATGTTCCGGTGCTCCGCGAGCCGGATCATGGTTTCCGGCAGGATCGGGACGCAGGCGCGGCCGGGAATGTCATAGACCATCACCGGAAGATCCGCCGCGTCAGCGACGGCTTCGATGTGGGCCCGGATGCCGGCCTGGCTCGGCTTGTTGTAATACGGGGTGACGATCAGCTGGCCGTGCGCCCCGGCCTTGACGGCCCGCTTGGCCATCTCGACCGAGTGCGAGGTGTGGTTGGTGCCGGTACCGGCAATGACCTTGGCGCGGTCCCCGACGGCCTCGACAATGACGCGGAACAGCTTTTCCTTCTCGTCATCTTCCAGGGTCGAGGTCTCCCCCGTGGTGCCGGAAACAACGAGGGCATCGTTGCCGTCGTCGACGAGCTTGTTGGCCAGCTCCGCGGACTGCTGATAGTCGACGTCACCGTCGGAAGTGAACGGCGTGACCATGGCGGTCACAAGGGTTCCGAACGTGTAAGAGCGAATATCAGAGTCAGCCATATGAAAAACGTTACCCTGTCCCCGGCATGTTATAACAATGCCGGGGACGTGATGAAGATCAAACCCGGCCGGCGGGCGTCTCCTGAGCCCGGCGTTCAGGCCCGCGGTTGTTCAAGAACACCGTGCTCAAGTACACCGTGCTGCAAGGTCGCGGTCAGCACCTCGGTCCCGGTCCCGGCCGCCGTGCGGATGGCGAGCCCGTCCGGCCCCCAGACGCCGCTGCATCCTGCGGACGGACCAAGCGGCGTGATGCCGCCCAGATTTGCCAGCACGCTGAACATCCGGTTGTCCCTGGCCCGCGCACCGAGATGCAGGGCGAGCCGGTGCTCGTCGCCGGCGGTGTAGAGGGCCGAGACCGCGTAGACGTCCGCGCCGTTGTCAGCTGCGGCGCCGGCATGCGCGGGGTGGGCTGCATCGAAGCAGATCGCCAGGGCGATTTTCCAACCGTCGAGGTCCACGACGACAACCCGCTCCCCAGCACGGAAGAGCTCATTCTCGGGCCCGTGCAGCCGCATCTTGAAGCCGGCTTCGATCACGCCGGAGGGGTGCACGGCGAGCGATGCAAGCCGAGGCGTGCCGTCCGTTTCTTTGAAGGGGGCTCCGAAGACGGCCGTGATCCCGGTCCGGCGGCAGATTTCGCGCAGGCTGTCCAGCCTGGTATCCCCGGCCGTCACCCACTGCTGCGGATCCGCGAGCAGCTCCAGCTCATAGCCGGTGAGGGACAGTTCCGGAAAGACCACGAGCCGTGCGCCGTGATCGTCCGCATCCTCGATCAGGCGAACGTGCTCCGGCACGTTGGCGGCGACGCCGCCGTCGAGGGCCCGGTACTGGATGGCGGAGAGCGTCAGCGCTGTGGTCACCCTGCCATCCTAGGCATTGCTCCGGTCTCACGGCAGGCACCGGCAACGGACTCCCTGCAGCTCACCCCGCCGGCGCCGCCCTGGCGGACGGTCCGGCGGACTGTCCGGCGGACGGTGCGGCGCAATACCGGCCGACGGCGTTCTCCCGCAGGGATTCGGCCCAGGCGGCCAGACGCTGAGCCGCGCGCACATAGTGGAACAGTTCGGTCGGCGTGAGGGCTTCAAGGTCGGTCTCAGCGAGCCGGCGGGCCAATTCGGCGCCGGGCGGCTGGGCCGACAGGGCCGTCCCCTCGCGGCGCCACTGGACATCCTCGGCAGAATTGCCGGCGACCAGGCGCCGGAAGAGGAAGTCCACGACGCCGGGACTCATTGCTTTGAGGACCCCCGCCGTCCCATCTCCGGAGCTGCGCTGCTCACAAACGCGCTCGTCGGAGGGCGTGTCCCCAAAGGGTCGGTCCTGGATGGATGGCTTCGGTACGTTGTCCATGGCCCCATGTTATTAGAACATATATTCGAATGCAAGGGCTTCCACCCGCCCTGGCCGCCTACTGTTCAAAGCTTCGGCACAGCCTAATATGAGACGATCGAACGATGACCCCGCGCGGAATGGCTCCTACATCCCGGACCGCCAAGGGCAAGACTGCCGGCGCCCGGCTGACGGGCATCGATGCCGCCCGTGGGCTGGCCCTGCTCGGAATGATGGCCACGCATGTTCTGCCGACCTTCGAATCCGATGCGCAGCTCACCCCCACCTGGCTCGGGCTCGTTTTCTCCGGACGCGCCTCGGCGCTGTTCGCCGTACTGGCCGGGATCGGCCTGGCGCTTTCAACAGGGAAGCAGCAGCCGCTGCAGGGCACGGACCTGTGGGCCGCCCGCCGGGGAATCGCGCTCCGGGCCCTCGTGGTCGGCGCCGTCGGACTCTCCATCGGCGGACTCGAGGTGAACATCGCTATCATCCTGGTCCACTACGCCGTGCTGTTCCTTTGCGTTCTGCCGTTCCTCGGATTCGACGTCAAACGCCTGCTCGTCCTTGCTGCCGGCTGGGTGCTGATCACGCCCGGACTCGCCTTCCTGCTCCGGCCCTGGCTGCTCACGGCCACACCACCCCTGCAGCTGGGCCACAACCCCAAGTGGGAGGACCTCTCCACGCCGGCCGCCCTGCTCGGCGACCTCTTCCTGACCGGCTACTACCCGGTTTTCCAGTGGATCGCCTACCTCCTGATCGGGCTCGCCATTGGCAGGCTGGCACTCACGACGGCGGCCGTTCCGGTCCTGCTGCTGGCGGCAGGTACCGCTGTGGCGGTCCTGGCCAAGTGGCTCAGTCTCGTGATGATGGAGGACTGGGGCGGCCGGGCAGCCCTGCAGGCTCAACTGGCCGATCCCTCGTACCCGCTGAAGAGCCTCCTGGAGGTTAATCTGGCTGGCATCGACCAGTCCGGCTCCCCCTGGTGGCTCGCCACAAGCGCGCCGCACTCCGGCACCACGCTGGATCTGCTGCACACCTCCGGGGTGGCGGCCGCCGTCGTCGGCGTGTGCCTGCTGCTGGGCCGGCTCGCCCAGGGTGCCAAGCGGGATGCGCTGCTTCCGCTGCGGGGTGCCGGCGCCATGACCCTGAGTCTGTACACGGCCCATCTCTGCGTGATGGCGTCCCTGTACGGCCAGCCGCTGCCGTCCGGGTGGACGGTGGAGGGCGTCTACTGGGTCCAGGCGGCCGCCGTTGTGCTGATCGGCGGGATCTTCGCGGCGATGTCCTGGCGGGGTCCGCTGGAATGGGTTGCCCATGCCGCCAACCAGCTCGGCCGGTACCGGCCCGCCAGGATCCGGTAGCCCCGGATCCACTAGTGCCGGATCGGTAATCCGGGCCGGTGGCGCCGCCGGTCAGGCCTGGGCGATGGGCCTGGGTCTTAGGCTTTCGGTGCGTCGCGGAACAGCCGGACAGCGTCCCGCATCGAGGCGCGGGCCCGCTTGCGGTCGCCGGCGGCATCGTAGGCGCAGCTGAGCCGGAACCATGAGCGCCAGTTCTCCGGCGCCGCTTCCGTCTCGACGCGGTACTTCTCGAACTCGGCGTCGGCTGCCTCCCGAATGATCCGTCCGGCCGGGGTGCGCGGCAGATTGTCTTCCGGCAGCCCGCCCTCGGCTTCCAGGATCCTGGCCATTTGTTCGGTCCGGACGCCGAACAGCAGTTCCCGCAGCAGGGCCCAGGCGCCGATGACGGGCAGGGCAAGGTAGGCCACACCGATGGCCTTCGCCATGGGGTTCTCGTCCGTCATCAGCAGCACCGAGCGCTGGAAGGACACCACCAGATAGAACACCAGCAGCAGGGTGACGGCGCCAACCCAGATCTTGGTTCGGTTTGCTTTCAGGGCGGTCAGCACAGTGGCCACGGCGCTCAGAGCCCCAGGTCCAGGTAGCCGTCGAGGCCCACGGTGAGGCCCGGGTTCGCCGCAACGCTGCGGATTCCCAGCAGGACGCCGGGCATAAAGGAGGCGCGGTCGAAGGAATCGTGCCGGAGGGTCAACTGCTCCCCGGGACCGCCGAGGAGGACTTCCTGGTGCGCTACGAGGCCGCGGAGCCGGACACTGTGGACGCGGACGCCGTCGACGTCGCAGCCGCGCGCGCCGGGGCGTTCGCTGGTGGTAGCGTCCGGGCCGGGCGCGACGCCGGCGGCGGAGCGCGCGGCGGAGATCAGCTGGGCGGTGCGCACGGCCGTTCCCGAGGGAGCGTCCACCTTGTCCGGGTGGTGCAGTTCGATGATTTCCACCGATTCGAAGTATCGGGACGCTTTGGCCGCGAAGGCCGTGGCGAGCACGGAGCCCAGGGCGAAGTTCGGGGCGATCAGGACTCCCACACCGGGCTTGCCGGCGAGGAGATCCTCGAGCCGACCCAGCCGGTCCTTGTCCCAGCCGGTGGTGCCGACGACGGCGTGGATGCCGTGCTCGACGGCGAAGCGGACGTTGGCTTCGGTGCTTTCCGGGACTGTCAGGTCCACCATGACCTGCGCGCCGGATTCGACCAGGCTGTCGAGGGAATCGTTCCGGCCCAGCGCGGCGACAAGCAACAGGTCCGCGGATGCCTCGACGGCCTTCACCGCTTCGGCGCCCATGCGCCCATTCGCGCCCAGCACGGCGACTGCGAGTTGTTCGGTCATGCCATCAACCCTACCGCCGGGGCGGGTGCCGCCTTGAACCGGGGCCCCTGCGTTACAGGCACCCACGGCCGGCCATCAAGGGCTTAAGCCCCTGCTCCGACCCACTCCACCGTGCCGTCGGCGAAGAACTGTTCCTTCCAGATGGGAACCTGCGCCTTGATCCGGTCCACGAGCTCCGAGCAGACCTCGAAGGCCTGGCCGCGGTGCGAGGCCGAGACCGCGCAGACGAGCGCGGGGTCGCCGATCTCGAGCATCCCGATCCGGTGCGCCACCCAGATCCGGACCGGCCCGCCGCCAGGAACCCCGGCGGCCGCCTGTTCGGCCACCAGGGACGCGACGACGTCGGCCATCACCTGGTGCGCCGTCGGGTGCGCGCTGTAGCTGAGCCGCTCTACCGGTCTGCCGCCGTCGTGGTTGCGGACCACGCCGCTGAAGCTGACCACGGCGCCGGCGGTATCCGATTCGACCGCGGCGATGGCCCGGTCCACGGAGAGGGGCTCGGCGCTCAGCACGGCGTGGACCACGTCAAAGGTTGATTCAGTGGCCATGGCTGCCTTCCAGCTGGTCGCAGAGGTGCCCGAGAATGGGATCCAGCACGCCCAGGCCGTCCATAACGCCCTTCGGGGATCCGGGGAGGTTGACGATGAAGGTCTGGCCGGCCGCGCCGGCGTGGCCGCGGCTAAGCATGGCCATCGGGGTCTTGCTCATCCCGACGCTCCGGATGCCTTCCATAACGCCGGGGATCTCGCGGTCCAGCAGGGGCAGGGTCTGTTCCGGGGTGGCGTCGGTGGGACTGAGACCGGTGCCGCCGCTGGTAATGATGACGGCCGGCGCCTGGCTCAGGAGGGCGCGCAGGGCGGCGCCGACGGCCGCCCCGTCCGGGACCACCATCACCGGAAAAGGTTCGAAGCCGTGTTCCGTGAGCCAGTCAATGATGACCGGCCCGGTGAGGTCCTCGTAGATTCCGGCCGCGGCCCGGGTGGAGGCGATGACGACGCCGGCCTTCCGCCCGGTGGCTTCACCGTGACGGTGTGGTTCGGGCATGTTCATAGTGTCCAGTCCCCGCTCTTGCCGCCGCTTTTGGCGAGCACTTTGATGTCGGTCAGCACCGCGTGTTTGTCCACGGCCTTGATCATGTCGTACACGCTGAGGGCGGCCACCGAGGCGGCGGTCAGCGCTTCCATTTCGACGCCGGTGACGCCGCGGGTTTTGACCGTGGCAAACACGGTGACCATGTCGGTGCCGAGCTCGAAGTCGACCGTCACCTTCGCGATCGGCAGCGGGTGGCACAGCGGGATGAGCTCGGGGGTCTTTTTGGCGGCCATGATGCCGGCGACGCGGGCGACGGCGAGGGCGTCGCCCTTGGGCAGGTCCCCGGAGCCGAGGAGGGCCAGGACCTCGGCCGTGGTGCGGACCGTGGCGGTGGCCGTGGCCTCGCGCGTAGTTTCGGCCTTGTTGGACACATCCACCATCTGGGCCGTGCCGTCCTGGCGCAGATGCGTCAGGACGGATTGTGCTGTTCCGGCGGTATTTGTTGGGAGGTCTTCTGCTTGGTTCACAGCATCCATACTTCCACCTCTGCGCCCGCGGCGAGCGCGGCAGTTCCTTCCGGCACATGCACGAGCGCATTGGAGTGCGCCAGGGCGCTGACCAGGTGCGAGCCGGCGCCGCCTTCCAGCCTGACCGTACCGTCCGGTAGGAGCGTGCCGCGCCGGACCTGGTGTTTGCCCGGCGGGGACGCCAGCGCCTCGGCCAGCCGCGCCCGGACCGCCGGGCGCGGCGCCGGTGAGCCGAACAGGGCGCCGAGCACCGGGCGGAGGAACATTTCGAAGGATACGAGGCAGCTGACCGGGTTCCCCGGAAACCCGAGGACGGGGACGCCGTCGAACATTCCGATCCCCTGCGGCCCGCCGGGCTGCAGGGCGACTCCGAGGAACTCGACGTCGTGTCCCTCCATCGCCTGCCGGACCACCTCGTAGGCGCCCTTGCTGACGCCGCCAGTGGTGACGATGAGGTCAACGTCCGGCGTGTGCCGGCGCAACAGGGCGGCGAGCTCCTCCGGGCGGTCGGTGGAGATCCCGGTCCTGGTCACCTCGAGTCCGGCCTGCCGCATGGATGATTCGAGCAGGGTGGCGTTGGAATCGTAGATCTGGCCCGGCCCCAGCGGGCTGCCGGGTTCAACGACTTCGTCCCCGGTGGTGACCAGGAGGATCCTCAGTGCGCGGTAGGCGGGCACCTCGGTGAAGCCCAGGGCTGCGAGTAGTCCCAGCTGTCCGGGCCCGAGGAAGGTCCCGGCCGCAAGCGCCGACTCCCCGGTGCGGATATCGCTGCCGGCAGGCCGGACAAAGTTCCCTGCCGCGGCGGCGGGCAGGCGGACCGTGGCCGGCTGCCCGGGGACGGGAAACGAATCGGGCACGGCCAGTTCAATCTGGACGACGGCGTCCGCTCCGGGGGGCATCATCGCGCCGGTCATAATCGGGACGGCGGTGCCGGGGGCCAGCTCCGCCGGGGCGGTGCCGGCGGGGACGGGAGCGCCGACGCGCAGCTCCGCGCCGCCGTCGGGCACGTCGGTGCTGCGGATCGCGAAGCCGTCCATCTGCGAGTTCGCGAAAGGCGGCAGGTCCAGCGGAGCCACGATGTCCGCTGCCAGTCCCCGGCCGAGAGCCGCGAGGAGCGGGAGCCGTTCGATCCGGTCCGGCCGGCGGAGCGGGGCCAGCAGCCGGCGGACTGCTTCGCGGTGCGCTTCCACGCTGACGTGCCGTGTCTGGGTGCGGTGCATACGTTGGTGACCCCTCATTTAACCCCGTGGTGTAGACCGTTAGGACTTCACGTCAACTCTAACCGTGTGATAGCCGGTGGCACCGTTGGGCACTACGGGGGCGCGGTCCTCCACCTGCGTGGCGCCGCCAAGGTCCGTGGCCCGGACCTGGACCTCGTACCGCCCCGGAGTCAACGGCAGCCCCAGCCTCCACTGGTACCAGGTGTCCTTGGAGATACCCGGGGCCAGCTCGGCCTCCTGCCATTCGCCGCGGTTGACCCGGAGCTCCACCTTGCCGATCCCGGTGTGCTGCGCCCAGGCGACGCCGCCGAAGGCCACGTTCCCGGCCGTCACGGAGCGCCCGTCCCGGGGAACGTCGATGCGGGAGGAGGTCTTGATGGGACCCCGCTCGGACCAGCCCCGGGGTGTCCAGTACCCAACGTCGTCCGCGAAGCGTGTGACCTTGAGTTCGGTGACCCATTTGGTCGCCGACACGTAGCCATAGAGGCCGGGTACGACGAGCCGGGCGGGGAAGCCGTGCTCCAGCGGCAGCGGCTCACCATTCATCCCGACCGCCAGGAGCGCATCACGGCTGTCTGTGAGCACCTCCAAAGGGGTCCCGGCGGTCCAGCCGTCCGTGCTGCGGGAGAGGACCATGTCCGCCCCGGCTTTCGGCCCGGCCAGCGCCAGCAGCTCGCGGACCGGCCAGCCGAGCCAGCGGGCGTTGCCGATCAGGTCCCCGCCCACCTCGTTGGAGACGCAGGCGATGGTCACGTGCCGTTCGATCAGGGGCTTGGCCAGCAGTGCCGCAAAATCCAGTTCCACCTCGCGCTCCACCAGGCCGGTGACCTTCAGCGTCCACTGGCCCGGATCCACCACCGGGACGCGCAGCGCGGTGTCGATCCGGTAGAAGTCCTTGTTGGGAGTGACGAGCGGGCCGATGCCGTCCAGCCGCAGCTCCGCCCCGGCCGGGACCGGCGGTGCGGGCGAAGCTGGTGAGGGGAGCACGAGCTTGCTGCGCAGTTCACTGACGACGGCGGCGGCTCCCCTTATGGTTGTGGCCAGCACCCCGGCAAGGGCGGCGACGGCGGCGGTCCCGCCGAGCGTCTGCAGGAATCGGCGCCGGGCGGGGCCTTCTGGCAGGGCGGGCTGGTGCGGGGCGGGGTCCTGCGGGGCGGGGCTGTCCTGGACGGGGATGTCCTGCCACTCCCCCAGCCGCCGGATCAGCCAGCGCAGCAGCACCATACCCGCCACGGCTACCAGCAGCGGGACCGGGACCGCGTTGGCGGTCAGTTCGGTGCGGCTCAGCACGGCCATGAGGCCCACCACCCCGAACACGGCGATGATGGCCACGCCGGCGAAACGGCGGCGACGCTCCACTATTCCGGCCATGGCCGCCAGCGCGGCGATGGCCAGGGCCATGCCGCCCAGCAGCGCAACCTTGTCCGCGGTGCCGAAGAGTGCGATGGCCCAGTCCTTAACCCCCGGCGGGACGGCGTCAATCACGGCGCCCCCCACGGCCGTCACCGGCGAGACGGAGGGGCTTACGATCCCGGCGGCAAGTTCGCCCAGGGCCACGCCCGCACCGACGGCGACGACGCCGGACGCCGCGGCCCACGAGCTCTGGTGCCGGCCGGAGGTGCGCCGGGACGGGTTCCGACGCCCGGGCCGTGGGAGCCGCTGTCGGGCGGCAGCCGCTGTGTCCGGCGGGCTCTGCGAGGTGTTCATCCCTCCAGCATAGGTTCGCCGGCGGTCCGGGGCACCGCGAAGGCGTCCTGCCGCCACCCGCAGAATCCCGTGGCTCAGCGGGCGTGATGCCGGGGCCGAGGTGGCGTAGCCTGACTTTATGAGTGTTCAACTTGGCATGCCCCAGCCGCGCGCGGATGACGGCCCCGGCACAGGCGCTTCCGGGCCGCCGCTGCCCGGGCGCCCGGCCGGACTGGCCCCCGGGCTGGTGGACCGCTACGGCCGCCGCGCCACGGACATGCGGCTCTCGCTGACGGACAAATGCAATCTGCGCTGCACCTACTGCATGCCCGCCGAAGGCCTGGAATGGCTCTCCAAGCAGGCCGCGATGTCGGCGGAGGAAATTGTCAGGATCGTGCGGATCGGCGTCGACATGCTCGGTGTGCGCGAGCTGCGGCTCACCGGCGGGGAGCCGCTGGTCCGCGCCGACCTGCTGGCCATCATTTCCGCGCTCCGCCAGGCCCACCCGGACCTGCCGATCTCCATGACCACGAACGCCGTCGGACTGGACAAGAAGGCCGCCGGGCTGAAGGCTGCCGGACTCTCCCGGATCAACGTCTCACTGGACTCGCTCCACGAGGAAACCTTTGCGAAGCTGACCCGCCGCCCGTTCCTGAATAAAGTCCTGGCCGGCGTGGACGCGGCCTGGGCCGCCGGGCTGGGCCCCGTAAAACTCAACGCCGTGCTGATGCGCGGCATCAACGACGTCGAGTCCCCGGCCTTGCTGGCCTGGGCGCTGGACCGCGGCTACGAACTGCGTTTCATCGAGCAGATGCCCCTCGACGCCGACCACGGCTGGACCCGCCGGAACATGATCACGGCCGCGGAAATCCGGGAGCTGCTCTCCGTGGACTATGTGCTGGGCGCGGACCCGCGGGACCGCGACGGCGCGCCGGCTGAACGCTTCGAAGTCCGGGCCCGGGTTCCCGGCTCGGCCGGGGCCACCGGCCCGGTGCTGGGCACCGTCGGGATCATCGCCTCCGTGACCGAGCCGTTCTGCTCGGACTGCCGCCGGACGCGCATCACCGCGGAGGGCAAGATCATGAGCTGCCTGTTCTCCCGCGAGGAAGTGGATCTGCTGGGGCTGCTCCGCGAAGGCGCCAGCGACGAACAGCTCGCCGAGCGCTGGCAGGACGCCATGTGGATCAAGCCCAAGGCGCACGGCATGGGCCACGTCGGACTGGATGCTCCTGACTTCGTCCAGCCGGACCGCAGCATGAGCGCCATCGGAGGCTGAACCACCCGTGAACGTACGTTACTTCGCTGCCGCGCGCGCTGCAGCCGGTGTGGACGAGGAACGCTATGACCTGGCCGACGGCGACACACTTGCCTCGCTGCTGGCGGCGATCCTTGCCGTCGAACGCCCGGAACCGCCGGCCGGGACACCGCCGCTGGCCCGGCTCCTGTCCCGGAGCAGCTTCCTGCTCAACGAAGTCGCCGTCCGGAACCGGGCGGCGGCGCTGAAGCCGGACGACGTCGTGGACGTGCTGCCGCCGTTCGCCGGCGGCTAAACGGCGCCCGCTCTCTCAGGTGCGGCGGCGTCCTCGGTCACGCGCCCGCAGGACATGCCCATTCCTCGCACCCGGGCCCGGGCATAACCGGGCTATGTCCACCCGCCGGCCGCGGCGCTGGGCATGTCCGGTCCAAGGGGCATTTTTGTTTACGTGGCCGGGCGCGGGCAGCCAGCGGCCGCTTTCCTTCCCGGCCGCGCTCCTTCCCTGCCGCGCTCCTTCCCGGCTGCCGCCGCCCGGCCGCCAGCCGGCCCGGGAAAAGCCCGGATTCCCGCGCGTTTGGCCTTTGGGGGCCGAAGCAACCGGGGAGGACCGACACTGCACGGGCGCGCGGGGCATGTCCGGCCACGCGTTGGTGTCTCCGGCGGCGGGGAGCCGGGCCGCACTGCGGGAGGACATGCCCAGTCCCCGCACCCGGGACCGGGCACAACCGGAACACGTCCACCCGCCGGCCCCTGCGTGGGGCATGTCCCTGAGCCCGGCCATCCCACACCCTTGGACCTCTGCCCCCGACGAAGCAACGGAAATGCCCACTAGGCGCCGCATACACGACCACTTGTGGGGGCCAACCCTGGGTCAAAGGGCCCGGGAAGCTAGCGCAGCGGAATCCGACGGCCGGAATCTTCAGGCGGCGGCGTCCCCGGTCACGCGGCGGCAGACCGAGGACATGAACGGGGTGAACGTACTCGCCTTGCCCAGGCGCAGTCCGGCGCTGTGCGTCAGCACGCCGTCGTCCACCCGGAAGGTGTGCCGCGCGGTGCCGCGATCGCTGCGCCGCTCCATCGTGAGGGTGCCCTCCTGCCAGCTGGCGCGCGCCGGCGCCTCCCGGGGCAGGCCCATGCTGTTGACGTGGTAGAAGAAAGTGTCCGGGCGGTCGGGGTCCATGGTGAACACACCGTGGCCCTCGGAGCGGGAGCCGTCGGCGTCCGTGTGCCGGTAGCTGTGGGTGACGGCCAGCCCGGCGGCAGCGCGGGCGAACGTCAGTTCGACGGCGGCAGCACGCGCAGGGCCCCAGGGCGTGGCCTCCCACTGCGTGGTTCCGGCCCAATGCCCCAGGAACGCCTCAAGCGCCTCGTGTGCACTGCCTGGCAGCGGCCGGTCCATCTGTTCCTCCCAGCGGAGTTCCTCTCGGGTGAGCCCGTCCCCATCATCACGCGGCGCCACCTGCCGTGTCTACCGCGCCGCGTCCTGCCAGTCCGGCGGAAGCCCAGCGGAGCCCCAGCTCAGAGGCCGAAGGTCTCGGTTTCCTCGAAGGGACCCACCACGGTGACGGTCCGCGGGGCGGCTGCGAGTTCGCGGGCCAGCTCTTGGACTTCGGCCGCGGTCACGGCCTTGATCTGGCGCAGCGTCTCGTCGATATCCTGATACTCGCCGGAGACCAGCTCGGCACGGCCCAGCCGGGACATCCTGGATCCGGTGTCCTCGAGGGCCAGCACAATCCCGCCGCAGAGCTGCCCGACGGCCTTGCGGAGCTCCTCGTCGGAGATGCCGCCCTCGGCCAGGTGGTCCAGCTCGGCGCCGAGGAGTTCCAGGACCTGGCGGACCTTCGACGGCGTGCAGCCGGCGTACATGCCGAAGTAGCCGGCGTCGGCATAGGAGGAGGCAAAGGAATAGGTCGAGTAGACCAGCCCGCGCTTCTCCCGGACCTCCTGGAAGAGCCGGGAGGACATGCCCCCGCCCAGCACTGCGTTGAGCACGCTCATGACGAAGCGGCGCTCATCGGTGGCGACGATCGTGGGGCAGCCCATGATGATGTTGGCCTGCTCCACGGGACGCTTGACCACGTGCAGCCCGGCAGTTCCGGTAATGTCCGCCCGCTCGGTCGAACGCCGCTGCACCGGGGCGGCGTCGGCTTCCAGGCTCCAGCCGGCGGTGTGCAGGGCGTCCACCACAAGCCCGCACACGACGTCGTGGTCCAGCCCGCCGGCTGCGGTGATGACGAGCTCGTCCGGCCGGTAGTAACGGCGGTAGTGGTCCCAGACCGAGTCGCGGGCGACGGCGCGGATGGCGTCCGGGGTGCCGCCGATCGGGCGGCCGAGCGGGTGGGTGCCGAGGACCGCGGCGACGAAGTGCTCATGGGCGACGTCGGTGGGGTCGTCGCTGTCCATCGCGATCTCCTCGAGGATGACGTCGCGTTCCTGCTCCATCTCCCGCGGGTCCAGCACGGCGCCGGTGATCATGTCCGCGATGACGTCGATGGCCATCGGCAGGTCGGTGTCCAGCACGCGGGCGAAGTAGCAGGTGCTTTCCTTCGCGGTGGCCGCGTTGGACTCCCCGCCCACCTCGTCGAAGGCTGAGGCGATCTCCAGCGCGGTGCGGCGCTTGGTGCCCTTGAACAGGAGGTGCTCCAGGAAGTGGGTGGAGCCGTGCTGGCCGGGAGCCTCATCGCGGGAGCCGACGGCCACCCAGAAGCCGATGGTTGCCGAGCGCTGGCCCGGCATCGCTTCGGTCAGGACGCGGACTCCGCCGGGCAGGACCGAGCGGCGCACCTCGGAACCGCCGTCGGCGCCATGGATCAGGGTGTCAGTGTGCTGGTTCTGCTCAAGCGGCAGGGGGACGACAGTCATCAAGGCCTTTCAGTAAAAACGTGCCAAATCTGCCTGCAATCGTACCTTTAACGGCGGCGGGGCCGGTGGAATGATCCACCGGCCCCGCCGTCACTAGCTGCAGTGCTAACTACTCTGCGGACTCCAGGGAGACCTCAGCGTCGTTGGCGTCTTCCCCGTCAGCCACAACGGGAGACAGGGAGAGCTTGCCGCGGTCATCGATCTTGGTGATTTCCACCTGGATCTTCTGGCCGACGGAGACGACGTCGTCGACGTTGTCCACGCGCTTGCCACCGGCGATCTTGCGCAGTTCGGAGATGTGCAGGAGGCCGTCCTTGCCCGGAGTCAGGGAAACGAAGGCGCCGAAGGTGGTGGTCTTGACGACCGTGCCCAGGTAGCGCTCGCCGATTTCCGGGATCTGCGGGTTGGCGATGGCGTTGATCGCGGACCGTGCTGCGTCGGCAGACGGGCCGTTCGTGGCGCCGATGTAGACCGTGCCGTCATCCTCGATCGAGATGTCGGCTCCGGTGTCTTCCTGGATCTGGTTGATCATCTTGCCCTTCGGGCCGATGACCTCGCCGATCTTGTCTATCGGGATCTTGACCGCGATGACGCGCGGCGCGAACTCGGAGAGCTCGTCCGGAGTGTCGATCGCGGAGTTCAGGACGTCCAGGATGTGCAGGCGCGCTTCGCGGGCCTGCTTCAGCGCGGCTGCCAGGACCGAGGCGGGGATGCCGTCGAGCTTGGTGTCCAGCTGGATGGCCGTGACGAACTCGGAGGTACCGGCAACCTTGAAGTCCATGTCGCCGAAGGCATCTTCGGCGCCGAGGATGTCGGTCAGGGCGGCGTAGCGGGTCTGGCCGTCGACCTGGTCGGAAACCAGGCCCATGGCGATACCGGCAACAGCGGCCTTCAGCGGCACGCCTGCGTTGAGCAGGGACAGCGTGGAGGCGCAGACGGACCCCATCGACGTCGAACCGTTGGAGCTGAGAGCCTCAGACACCTGGCGGATAGCGTAGGGGAACTCCTCGCGGGACGGCAGCACCGGCATGATGGCGCGCTCCGCGAGGGCACCGTGGCCGATTTCGCGGCGCTTCGGGGAACCGACGCGGCCGGTCTCGCCGGTGGAGTACGGCGGGAAGTTGTAGTTGTGCATGTAGCGCTTGCGCGTCACGGGAGACAGCGAGTCGATCTGCTGTTCCATCTTGAGCATGTTCAGCGTGGTGACACCCATGATCTGGGTCTCGCCGCGTTCGAAGATGGCCGAGCCGTGGACGCGGGGCAGAACCTCAACCTCGGCGGTGAGCTGGCGGATGTCCGTCAGGCCGCGGCCGTCGATGCGGATCTGGTCCGTCAGGATGCGCTGGCGCACAACGTGCTTGGTGACGGAGCGGAAGGCTGCGGACAGCTCCTTCTCGCGGCCTTCGAACTGGCCGGCCAGGGAAGAGGTGACCTCGTCCTTGAGCGCGTCGGAAGCGGTGTCGCGTTCCTGCTTGTCGGCGATCTGGAACACAGCGGCCAGCTTCTCGGCGGCAGCAGACTCCACGGCGGCGTAAACGTCGTCCTGGTAGTCCAGGAAGACGGGGAACTCGACGGTCGGCTTGGCGGCGCGTGCTGCCAGGTCGGACTGGGCGTCGCAGAGAGCCTTGATGAACGGCTTCGCGGCCTCGAGGCCTTCCGAAACAACCTCTTCGGTCGGGGCGGTGGCGCCCTGTTCCTTGATGAGGTTCCAGGAGTTGTCCGTGGCTTCGGCTTCAACCATCATGATGGCAACGTCGTCGTTCTTGACGCGGCCGGCAACCACCATGTTGAAGACGGCGTTCTCGAGCTGGGAGTGCTTCGGGAATGCGACCCACTGCGAACCGTGCTCGTCGGCGATCAGGGCAACGCGGACGCCGCCGATCGGGCCGGAGAACGGCAGGCCGGAGAGCTGGGTGGACATCGAGGAAGCGTTGATCGCTACCACGTCGTAGAGCTCGTCCGGGTTGATGGACAGCACGGTGACCACGATCTGGACCTCGTTGCGCAGGCCCTTGACGAAAGCGGGACGCAGCGGGCGGTCCATCAGGCGGCAGGCGAGGATCGCTTCCGTGGAGGGACGGCCTTCGCGGCGGAAGAACGAGCCCGGGATGCGGCCGGCGGCGTACATACGCTCTTCGACGTCGACAGTCAGCGGGAAGAAGTCGAAACCTTCACGCGGGTGCTTGCCGGCGGTGGTGGCGGACAGCAGCGCGGTCTCTTCGTCGAGGTAGACCATCGATGCGCCGGCTGCCTGCTTGGCAAGACGGCCGGTTTCAAAGCGGATTACACGCTTGCCGAAGCGGCCATTATCAATGACTGCTTCTGAGAACTGGATTTCGGGACCCTCCATAGAGAGTCACCTCCGTTTCATGGTTCACGGAGTCCAGCCGCATCAACCCAGCCCAGCATCTGTCTGCTGGACTGCACTGCACCCGGTCATCGATCGAGACCCTCGGGCCTGGGCAACATCGCCTGAAGCCGTTCCCGGAGATCACTACCGAAGACCGCGAATGCGTGATGCGGTTGATCCTCCTGTTGAGTTTTTGATTGAAGAAGGCGGCCCTTTCCGTCGCGGAAGGGGCCGCCCCTTAAAGCTGACTAGCGGCGCAGGCCGAGACGCTCGATGAGCGCACGGTAGCGGGTGATGTCAGTGTTCTTGAGGTAGGTCAGCATGCGCTTGCGGCGACCAACCATGGCCAGCAGACCGCGCTGGGTGTGGTAGTCGTGCTTGTGCACCTTCATGTGCTCAGTGAGATCCTTGATCCGCTGAGTCAGGACCGCGACCTGGACCTCCGGCGAACCGGTGTCGCCCTCGGACGTTGCGAAATCCTGGATGATGGACGTCTTTACAGCGGCTTCAAGTGCCACGATAACTCCTAGAGATGTGCCGTGAGGCCCGAATCAGTAACTCACTGCCGGGGGTGCTGCGCCGGTATTCCTCCTCCGAAGAGAGGGTTGCCCGTACACAACAAGAACCAGCCGCCACGGACTGCAGCCGGATCCAACGTTTAGTTTACCGGCACGCCGCTAATCTTGTCGAAACGGCCGGTCCTGCTACGTTCCGGAAGAGCCCTCTGCCAGCCGTTCGCGGATGGCGGCCACACCCCGGTACAGCTCGGTGAAGGACGTACTCAGCGGCGAGAGCCCGATCCGGAGGCCGTACGGCGCCCTGAAATCCGGGATCACGTCCTGCTCCCACAGTGCGGCGGTCATCTCCCGGAACGCGGGGTGGTCCACGGTGATGTGGCTGCCCCGAAGCTCCGGATCCCGCGGCGTCGAGAGCGTCACGCCCGCCGGCGCGAGCCAGGCGTCGTGGAGTTCGACGGCGAACGCGGTCAGCAGCCGGGACTTTTCCCGGACCGCGGCCATGCCCACCTCCTCGAGTAAGTCCAGGGTGCCACGAAGGGCGAGCATCCCGAAGATGGCCGGGGTGCCGCTGAGGAAGCCGCGGATGCCGGCGGCTGCCTCGTAGCCGGGGCCCATCTCGAAGGCGTCCTTGCGTCCCATCCAGCCCCAGATCGGCTGCTGGAGGCCGGGAAGGTGCCGGGCGTTGACGTAAGCGAACGCGGGCGAGCCCGGTCCCCCGTTGAGGTACTTGTAGGTGCAGCCGGCGGCGAAGTCGACGTCGGCGGCGTCCAGGCCGATCTCCACCGAACCGGCGGAATGGCACAGGTCCCACACCACCAGCGCACCGGCGTCGTGCACGGCGGCGGTGATACCCGGCAGGTCCGCGAGGAAGCCGGAGCGGTAAGCGATCTGGCTCAGGACCACCACGGCGGTGGCCGGGCCCGTGACGGCCCGCACCTGGTCGACGGTGACGCCGGAGGAGGGATCGGCGTCGATCCAGCGCAGCGTGAGTCCCTCTTCGCCGGCGATGCCCTCGACGAGGTAGCGGTCGGTGGGGAAGTTGTCCGTGTCCAGCACGATTTCCGTGCGGGCAGGGTCCGTGACGGCGGCCAGTGCGGCCCGGATCAGCTTGTACAGGACCACTGTGGTGGAGTCGGCGATGATGGTCTGCCCCGGTGCGGTACCGAGGACCGCCCGGCCGAGCTGGTCGCCGATGACCTGCGGGAGCTCCAGCCATTCCTCGTCCCAGCCGCGGATCAGCCGGCCGCCCCAGCTGTCCTGGATGAAGCTGCCGATGTCCGTAACGGTGCGCTTGAGCGGGCGGCCCAGGGAGTTGCCGTCGAGGTAGGAGAGTTCCGTGTCGTTGCCGATGAAGTGGTCGCGGTAGGCGGCGAGCGGATCAGCGGCGTCGAGCTGGCCGGCGCGCTGCAGCAGGGCTGTGTTGTCCCCGGCGGTGGCCGCTGCCGCCGGCCCCGCCGTTTCCGGGGTCAGGGCGCTCACTGGCCGATCTCCGTCCGGACGGCGAAAAGTTCGGGGAAGAAGGTCAGCTCGAGGGCCTTCTGCAGGAACGCGGCGCCGCTGGAACCGCCGGTGCCGGACTTCATGCCGATGGTGCGCTGCACCGTGCGCAGGTGCCGGAAGCGCCAGAGCTGGAAGTTGTCCTCGAGGTCCACGAGTTCCTCGCAGGCCTCGTAGGCGCCCCAGTTGTCGGCCGCGTTTTCGTAGATGTACTTGAAGACCGGGACCAGCTCGGCGCAGAACTCGTGCGCCTGGGTGACATCGCGCTCCAGCAGGGACGCCGGGACGTCGAAGCCCTGGCGCTTGAGGTAGGCCAGGAAGTCATCGTAGATGCTCGGCGATTCAAGGAGTTCCAGCAGCATTGTGTGGGCTTCGGGGTCGGATTCGAAAACCGGGAGCATCTTGCGGTTCTTGTTCCCAAGCAGGAACTCCACCGCGCGGTACTGGCTGGACTGGAATCCGGAGGAGTTGCCCAGGAAGCCCCGGAACTGCGAGTACTCCGTGGGCGTGAGCGTGGCGAGCACGGACCACTGCTCGGTCAGCGTCTTCTGGATGTGCTTGACCCGGGCGATCGCCTTCAGCGCGGAGCCGAGGTCGTCGTTGCGGAGCCAGGCGGCGGCGCTGCGGAGCTCGTGCAGGACCAGTTTCAGCCACAGCTCGGTGGTCTGGTGCTGGATGATGAACAGCATCTCGTCATGGTGTTCGGGGGCACTGACCGGCTGCTGCGCGCTGAGCAGCGTCGGCAGCTGCAGGTAGGACGCGTAGCTCATCCGGGAACTGAAGTCGCGGACAATATCCTTGTCCAGCTCCCGCGTGTTTTTCTCAATCGTCACGTCTCGTGCCTTCCTTGCCGATTGGCGGTAAATCTACCCTTGAAGTGGCCGGACCAGCGGCCGGCGGAGCGGCCGGCTTCCGGCCGCAGCTCAGTCGCGGGCTAGCGTAGAAAATCAGTGGGCGAACAGGATTTCGTGGGTCTGGACCACGTCCAGGCGTATCTGGTCCACCAACGCTTCAGGGCCACGGTACGCCACCATCCCCCGCAGCCGCGCGACGAATTCCACCACTACTGTCTGGCCGTACAGATCGAAGTCCTCCACGGCCTCTTCCGGGCGGTCGATCACATGCGCCTCGACCTGCCGGCTGACGCCGTCGAACGTCGGGTTGGAGCCGACCGAAATAGCGGCGGGCCAGCGGGTGCCGGCCTGGTCCACGAGCCAGCCCGCGTAGATTCCGTCCGCCGGAATGTAGCCGCTGGACTGCGGCGCCAGGTTGGCTGTGGGGAACCCTAGGTCGCGGCCGCGCGCGGCGCCGTGGACCACCTCGCCGCGCATCCGGTGCGGCCGGCCGAGGACGGCGGCCGCGGTGGCGACGTCGCCCTCCCGCAGGGCCTCGCGCACCCAGGTGGAGGAGCAGCGGCGGTCCTTGCCGGCGTCGTCGTCGTTCGGACCGCTGTGGAGCGGGAAGCCCTCGGAGCCGAACTCGCTGATGACCAGTACCTCGAAGCCGAGCTTCTTGCCGAGATCCTGCATGGTTATTAGGTCCCCGGAGTTGCCTCGGCCGAAGCGGGCGTCGTGGCCGATCACAACGTGGCTGGCCTTGAGGCTGCTGACCAGGATGTCGGCGACGAATTCTTCGGGTGTGAGGCTGGCCAGCTCCAGTGAATACTTCATCACGAGCACGGCGTCGAGGCCTACTTCGCCGAGGGCCACGAGTTTGTCTTCCAGGCCCATGATCAGTTCAGGGGCAGACTCGGGGCGGTGGACCTGTGCCGGGTGCGGATCGAAGGTGATGGCGACGGCGCGGGCCTGGTTCAGGCGGGCGATCCGGATGAGTTGGGAGAGCACCTGCTGGTGGCCGCGGTGCACACCGTCGAAGTTTCCAAACGTGACGACGGAGGGACCAAAGTCCGCCGGGACTTCGGACGGATCGTTCCAAATGTGGACCATCAACCTCGCCTTTTTGCTTCCTGCCATGAGCTCCTCCGGAGAATCGTGCCGGCTCCGGAACTCTCTAAGATTACCTGCTAACGGGGCGGGCTTCCGACGGAACTGGCTGGCTACAGGCAGGGTCCTTTCGTGTTCGGGAGAGTCTGCGCTGGCACCGTTTCCAACCAGGTCCGCACTCAGACCGGCGCTGGCGGGGCTGGTAGCCTCATCCCATCCGGGCCGGAAACCGCCGGCCGGACAATGTTGGGGGACATCATTATGAGCTTCACTACCAGGGCGCCGCACCTTGCGACCGTTGTATGGCTCCTCGCAGCGGGGGTGTCATTGAGCGCCTGCGGCGGCACGGCAGAAGCGGCCGGGAACGCCGGTGCCCCGCCGACGTCCGCTGAGTCGTCCACGGCCGCGTCCGCAGCGGCGTCGTCGGAAACCGCGGTCGGCGGCTACGAGGGCTGGTGGAACGCCACACCTGCCTCCGCCAACACGGCGGGACTCCCCCAGGAAACGGTGGCCATCAACACCAGGACGAACACGGTGGTCGATGCCTTCAGCCGGAAGATCAACGACGCCGGACGGCCGACCAAAATCACGGACGTTGCCTTCACCGTTGATCCCGATCCGTCCTGGCCGGCAGACTCCGTGATCATCATCGACACGGGGACAAACAGGGTGATCGAGACCTTCTTCGTGGATGTCAACGGAAACCCGATCCGCTAGTGTTCCCAACTGCCACCGGGACTGTGCCGTTGCTGAACCGTGGCGGTGCCGCCGGCGGCACGGTAATTCCGCCAGTGCAGGAGCACCGCGGCCAGGATCAACGGAACGTGGATGCCGGGGAGGTTCCGCGCGAACCACCGCGGCAGATAGATGTCGGTGACCGAGCCCGTCTCGTCGCCCAAGTCCTTGGCCACGGCGGTCAGCGGGCAATGAAAACCGTTGGCGGCAAAGACCAGGGTCTCAGCCGTCACGACGCCGGCGGCCAGACCCACTTTCTGGTCGGTGCGGCCGCGGACTCCGGTGTAGAGGACGTAGACCATGCAGGCCTCTATCGTGAACCAGGCAAAGGTGTGGAAGGACTTCACCGCTTTCAGGAGGATGGGGCGCGGGAGCCCACGCAGGACTCGTTGGGTCATGATCCCAGCGTAGTTTCCAGCCCTCGCGGGCCCGTCAGAGGCTTTCGGCCCGTCCCGGGTCATTCAAGCCTGAAGTAGCAGTTTCGCCGTGGCACTCGGCGTGGGTCCAGGTGCGGTGGCGGGATGAACCATGGAACGCCGCTTCGCATCTGGATGGTCCACTGTTCCTTGTGGATCAGGTGATGGTGATGGGAGCAGAGCAAGGTTCCGTTGCTGGTCCCGGTGCTCCCGCCGCGGGACCAGTAGTCGATGTGGTGCGCCTCGCACCAAGGCGCCGGGATGGTGCACTGGGGAAAGGCACAGCCCCGGTCCCGGGCCGTGATGGCCCTGCGGATGTGAGGCGGGAAGACCCGGGAGGCGCGGCCGATGTCGAGGATCCGGCCTTGTCCTCCCAGCACGATCGGGATGATGTCGGCGTCGCAGGCGATCTTGCGCACGGTCGAGGCCGTGATGGGGCCGGTGAACATCAGTGTCCCGGCGTCGGAGCCAGGCGCACGTGTACTCGAGTAGGCGCCTCCGAGCCGGTCCAGCAGGTCGCGGTAGTCAATGGTGACCATCACCTGCGGGCGCAGTCCTCCGGCAGCGGGCAGATTTCCGGCGGCGAGTGCCGCTTTGCAGGCTCCGACAAGCCCGTCAAGGAGCCGCTGCGGCCGGGTGCGCCGGTCCAGCCGCTCCGCAGCAGCGGCGTGGTCCGCATCGCTGCCGTCCGCATCGCCGTCGGATGCGGCATCAGCATCAGGCCCGGTATTCCCGGCCGGGCGGGGGCCGGTGCCGGCACCGGGCGCAGCGCCGGTCCGTGGGTTGGTGGCGACGTTCATGACCGTGAGCAGGTGCTCGAACTGGTCGGTTGTGGCGAAGATTTCCAGATGGTGCAGCCCACGGCGTGCCCGCCGGATGAAGGCGCCCTGGCGCTGGCGCAACTCCTGCGCGCCGGGTTCCTCGCCGTCCTGGTCCAAGGAGTCCGTCCAGCGATTGGCGGTCCTGGTCAGGAAATCCTGGTCGTTCCCTACCGCCGTCAGGGTGAGGGCATGCTCCATCCGGGCTGCTGCTTCGTGTGGGCACACGTGACGGACCCGCTCCAGGGACAGGCAGATGATGGACGCCGCCCGTGAGGCGATGTTCCCGGCGGTGATACCCGCAGCGAGCTCCTCCTTCGCGGCGGGCAGCGGCTGGCCCGATATGCCGGTGCGCGGCAGAACGTCCGCGGCAAGGGCAAGACGGCGCCGGGCTTCCCCAGAACTGATCCTTAGCCGCGCCCGCAGGAACTCCGCGGTGTTCCGGTACCCGTCGTCCAGGCGTTCCGCTGAAGTCCCTTCACTTCCCGGCACGGTCCACGTGGCGTCAGGCGGGCCACTTTCCGGCGCATCCGGCCCGGTGTTCCAGCCGGTCAACCAGCCGGCAGGGGCAGCAGAACCAAACTTCGCAGCAGCAATCTTCGCTCCAGCTGCTGCCTGGGTTCGGGTCCGGTCCACCGCCCCCGCGGCCACAAGCTGCAGGTAGTCGACCATGCGGGACAACTCCTCCACGCGGCCGGCGAAGTCCGCCGCTTCGGTCACCCCGAACAGCGCTGCATCAGGTACGGCCGTCCCGTTGCACGAGCGCAGCAGTGCAAGCGCTGTATCCAGAGCGCAGTCCACATCAACCGCCTCCCTTGGAACGGGCGACAGCCGGGGAACCCCAAGGAGTATTCCGGCGCCAGGCCGGGTGGCCTGTACCGGGATGAAATCTCCAATGGCTTCCATAGCTAAACACTACATTTGGGGTGTGACAGCAATGATGGAATTGGCACTCTTGGAGATGGTCCCTCATCAAAGCCCGGGACGAGCAGAGCCCGTGGCAAACTGAAGGCATGGACAGCACTGTTGCCCCGACTGCCAGCGCGGCGCTCCCCGACGACGCTCTCCCCGGGAAAGTGCGGTCCGGCGAAGCACCATCCAGCGAGCTCCCCTTCGAACTGCGTCGTCCCCTCGGTCCCCGTGATCCCGGTGATGCCTGGGTTGAGGGCGACCGCGGACGGTTCTGGGGGCGCTTCGGCTCGGCAGGACTACTGGTTCACGACGCCGCCCAGGGAATCCTGCTGCAGCACCGCGCCCTGTGGAGCGATCAGGGCGGCACGTGGGGACTCCCCGGCGGAGCCCTTCACCAGGGCGAAGAAGCAGTCCACGGCGCCTTGCGCGAGGCGAAGGAAGAAGCCGCGGTCCCGCCGGAAAACGTCCGGGTGCTGTTCACCTCGGTGTTCGACGTCGGCTACTGGACCTACACCACGGTCGCCGTCGAGGTTGTGGAAGCGTTCGAACCGGAAATCAGCGACCCCGAAAGCCTGGAGCTGCAGTGGGTGCCGGTTGGGCTCGTCGGCGACAAGGAATTGCACCCCGGGTTCGGAATGGCCTGGCCGGGCCTGCGGCGCAGGCTCCTGCGGCTCGACGCCGGGACGGACTGAGTCCACGACGGCCGCCCGGGCGGCAGCGAGCAAATGCGGGCATTCCGCGCTGGAGCAGTCCGTCCCAAGGCTCGGTTATGACTACCGAAAATCACACCCCGCCTCCCATCCGGCAACTGCGCCTCGTCGTCGAAACGGAGGACTACCACGCCGCCCTGACCTTCTACCGGGATGTCCTCGGACTCGTGGAACGTGAGGCGGCACGCTCATCGCGGAGCCGCGGGAAACACCGTGGCGCTCGCTGAACGCACGGCTGAACGGCCCCTCCGGGCTCCAAATCACGTTGTTCCAGGAACTGGACCAGCCCGCGGACTAGGACGTTCAGGCCTGCTTCGGCGCCGGACGTCGGCGGTACAGCCAGATCAGGCCCAGGATGGGCAGCAGCAGGGGAATGAAGGCGTAGCCGCGGCCAAACAGCGACCAGACGGTCTCATGCGGGAAGTTGACGGAGTCGAACACGCTCAGCACCCCTACAACGAGCACGCCGATCAACTCCACGAGCACCGCCGCAACGGACACCTTGAACCAGGTGCGGCCGGCTTTGGCGAGGGACACAGTAGCCACAAGATAGACGACGGCGGCGAATCCGGACAGCAAGTAGGCCAGCGGCGCTTCGGAGAACTTGGTCAGTATCTGGAATCCCGCCCGGGCGGTCGCCGAGATGGCAAACACAGCGTAGACGGCGATCAGCAGCCGGCCGGGCCCGGTATTGCGGGTGTCTTTTGTCGTCGGGGCCGTCGTCGGGGCCGTCGTCGAAACGTGGCCGGCCGGGGACGCCGTCGAACCCTTATCCTCGTGAGAAGATCCTGCCGTCATGTTCTTTGCCTCTTCCACGTCAGTACCAAATCTGGTTCATTCGGGCCGCCATCACCACGGCGGTGACGCCGACGGCGGCCAGTACGAAGTTGCTCCAGCGCGTGCGTTCCAGGATGGACCAGTACACGGCGCCGACCGGAAGCATCAGCGCCGTCACCAGATATCCCCAGAACTCCCACGGCTCCCCCGCGATCTGTTCCCCGCCCGCGACCCGGACGATCGAGCCGACGAGATACACCAGCAGGGACAGTTCGACGGCGGCCACCGACAGGATCGTCGTGTCGTTCGGGGCCTTCCTGACCAGGCCCGCGGTGAGGCAGATGATCGTCGAGGCCAGCCCGACCACCAGGATGATGTAGAAATACGCGTCCACTACTGGTCTGCCTGCTGTTCCGCCGTCGACTGCTTCGCGGCCCGCTTTTCGTTGTCCGGCGCGAAGACCAGCACGGGCTTGGCGTAGCTTCCCGAATCGGCCAGCAGCGCCACGAGGGTACCGTCCGGCGCGAAGGCGGCGACGGGCTTCTCCGCCGTAGCGGCGGCCGGTGTACCGGCCCCCACACCGGCCGCGATCCTGCGGCCGAACGAAATCTCGGTGGTTTCCTCGTCGCTGAGTTCACGGTTCGGCATCAGCGACCGGGCAGCCGTGGACATTTCCAGCACGTTCAGTTCCTCGGCGAGCTGTTCGAGCGTGCGGGCCTGGTCCAGGGTGTACGGCCCCACCCGGGTCCGGCGAAGCGCCGTCAGGTGGCCGCCGACGCCCAGCGCGGCCCCGAGGTCGCGGGCGAGGGCACGGATGTAGGTGCCGGAGGAGCATTCAACCGTGACGTCGACGTCGAGCGCCTCGCCGTCGCGTACCGGGCGCAGCCCGTGGACCTCGAAGCGGTGGATGGTGACCGGACGTGCGGCGAGCTTGACCTCTTCGCCGGACCGGACGCGTGCGTAGGCGCGTTCGCCGTTGACCTTGATGGCGCTGACGCTGCTGGGAACCTGCGCTATTTCGCCGGTAAGGTCGGCGACGCCGGCCCGGACGGCTTCCTCGGTGACCGCGGCGGCGCTGTGCGCGGCAGTGACGTCGCCTTCGGCGTCGTCGGTGACGGTTGATTCGCCGAGGCGGATGGTGGCTGTATACGTCTTGGAGGTGCCCACGATGTAGGTCAGCAGGCGCGTGGCCTTGTTGATGCCGACCACCAGCACGCCCGTGGCCATCGGGTCCAGCGTCCCGGCATGCCCCACCTTTCGGGTACCGGCGAGCCGCCGCATCCGTCCAACCACATCGTGGCTGGTCCAGCCTTGCGGCTTGTCCACTATCACCAGTCCTGAAAGCACGCTTCCCAGTATATCTGCGCGGGACGCTTCCCCCGCCCGGGCCTGCTCCTGCCCGCCGGTTAGGATGGCAGACATGCCCGAGCTAGCCGCCCATGTCCGCGACGTCCCCATCAACCAGATCCGGGAGATCACCGAAGCCGCCTGGGGCACCCCCGGCGCCATCATCCTGAGCATCGGCGAACCCGGCTTCGCCCTCCCCCGCCACATCCTCGACGCCGGGATGGCGTGCCTCGACCGGGACGAAACCAATTACACGCCCAACGCCGGTATCCCGGCGCTGCGCGAGGCCTTTGCGGCGAGGTTCCGGGAACACAACGGGACGCCGATCGGGGCGGACCGGGTGTACGTCGTCGACGGCGCCCAGCAGGGCCTTCATTTCGCGATGACCCTGCTGCTCTCCCCCGGTGACGAGATCCTCATCCCCAACCCGGGCTACCCCACGTTTGCGATGACGAGCAGCCTGCTGCATGCCGTCCCGGTGCGGTACCCGCTCTATCCGGATCATGATTTCCAGCCGCGGATCGCGGACATCGAGGACCTCATCACGCCGCGGACCAAGGTGCTGATCCTGAATTCGCCGTCCAACCCGCTTGGCGCAGTGCTGGGCGAGGAACTCACCCGCAGCCTCGTGGAACTGGCCCGGCGCCATGACCTGTGGATCATTTCGGACGAATGCTACGAGGCATTCACCTACGACGTCCCCCATGTAAGCCCGGCCCGCTTCGACAGCGAAGTCCCCGGCGAGGCCCGCGTTTTCACTTCGGTGACACTGTCCAAGACCTACGGCCTGACGGGGCTGCGCATCGGCGCGCTGATCTGCCCGCCCGGGCTGGAGCTGAAGATGAACAACGTTATGGAGTCGATCGTCTCCTGCGTCGCGTCGCCCTCGCAGTACGCGGGGCTCGCCGCGCTGACCGGCCCGCAGGACTATGTCAGCCACGCCCACGCCCACTACCGCGCGAACCGGGATGCGGCCTCCGCCGTGCTCGAGTCCAAGGGCATCCCCTTCCTCAGCGCGCAGGGGGCGTTCTACCTCTGGGCGGACATGTCCCACGTCAGCGGCGGGGACGTCCGGTCCTGGGTCCGGCGTTTCCTGGCCGACTCCGGGGTGGCGTTCGCCCCGGGCACGGCCTTCGGCTCGATCGGTGAAGGCTGGATCCGGATTGCCCTCTGCAGCAGCAAGGCGGATCTGGTGGAAGGACTCAACCGTCTCCCGGCCAGGCTGGCCTGACCGGTCCGCCGCCGCCCACAAGCCTCTACCGCAGGGACGCCTCAGCCCTTAGCCTGAGCCCAGGGCGTTTTCCGCCCGGTGGTCAACGGACCGTGTTCCTGGTTCAGTCGGGGAGGTACTCATGTGGTGGCAGGATTTGCTGTGGGGCGTCTGGAACGGGCTGACGGCCTGGATCGTCTTTATCGTCCATGTCTTCGGACAGTGGAGTGAATTCCCGTTCTACAACACCGCCCGCGCCGGAAACTGGTACGACTTCGGCTTCCTGCTGGGCATGGGTTCGCCCGTCCTGGGCGGGCTGGGGGCCCGGGGCCGGACCAAGCGCCGCTGAGGTGCTGCTGATGCCCAGTTCGGGCGTCACGGTTCAGGCGTCATTTGGCGCCCGCGGCCAGTGCCCCGTCCAGCCAGCCGCGCAGGGCCGCCGCCGTCGGTGCCCCCGTTTGGCGGGCCACGACGTGGCCGCCCCTGATCAGGAGCAAGGTGGGGATTGCCTGGACGTCGAAGCGGCGCGAGAGCAAGGGTGACTTGTCGACGTCGACCTTCACGAGCTTGACCTGTCCGGCGCGCTCCTGGGCCAGCTTGTCCAGCACGGGACTGACCATCCGGCAGGGCCCGCACCAGGCGGCCCAGAAGTCGATCAGTGCCGGCGTCGAGGATTGCTCGGCGACCACCCCGAAGTCCGCGTCGCCGGCCTCAACGATCCAGGGCAGGTCCTTGCGGCAGTTGCCGCAGCGCGGGTGGCCGGCCGCCGCCGTCGGAATCCGGTTGGTCTTCCCGCACGAGGGGCATGTGATCAGGCTGGAGCCCACGGCCGGCCGCCTTCCGATGTCCCCGCTGTCATGGCTCCATCAGACCCCACGGCGAGGACCGGATCAAGAGTCAAAAGTCCCGCCGCCGCCGGCGTCAGCGGCAGAGTCGGGCCTCAGTACTCGGTGCGGTCCGGGTTGTCGCGCCACGCCTGGAAGGGAAAGTCCGACGCCGGAACGGCCGCGTGGCGTACCGGCATCAGCTCCGGCCGGGTTCCGTCGAAGTACTCGTAGAAAAGGGCATCGTCGAAGCCGGCCGCGGCGGCTGCGTTTCGATCCGCCGCGAAGTAAACCCGCTCCACGCGGGCCCAAAGCGCGGCCGCGAGGCAGAGCGGGCACGGCTCGCAGCTGGCGTAGAGCACGGCACCGCTGAGATCGAAGTTGGCCGTGGCCGCGGCAGCCCTGCGGATGGCGACGACCTCGGCGTGGGCTGTGGGATCGCTATCTCGCCGTGAGCAGCGGACGGCCCGCACCGGGTTTCCGGAAAGCATCGACTTTGGCGGCCCGGCGGATTAAACTCCGCTCGTGGGGCAGCCGTGTTTTCCCGGCCGCCGTATCACCGGTCTCGTTGGTCTCGTGCTGTGGATTCTTCATCACTCGCCACTGGAGCAAACCATGAGAAAGAAACTGTCATTACTAGCCTCGGTTGCCACCGCAGCCGTGATCCTCTCGGCCGGGTCCGCTGGTGCAGCCGCGGACGGGACCTCGACCGGGAAATCCCCGGTCCAACTCGCTGACGGACTCGTGGGTCCGCTGCATATCAGTGCCGGGAGCCACGGCTCGGTCACGGTGAGTGAGGAATTCGCCGGCCGGCTGACCCGGATCGCCTCCGATGGGACCAAGAAGGTCCTCTACGAAGCCGCGGACTGGGACATTGCCGGCAATACCCAGTGGCACGGCTCGACGTATTTCCTCGAGAGCCAGGGGGCCGGGCCGGGTGACCAACGCGACCTCCTCGGCCACATCCGGATCATCGACGACGACGGCGACCAGCGGACCCTGGGAGATTTCGCCGCCCTCGAAAAGGACGACAACGCCGACGGCAAGACCCTGTACGGCTTCCGCGGCCTGCCCACCGGCTGCGCGGCGCTGTTGCCGCCGGAGATGCCGGCCACGTATAGAGGCGAAGTGGATTCCCATCCGTACGCCATTGCCGTGACCGAACACACCATCTACGTAGCCGACGCCGGCGCCAACAGTGTCGTGTCCGTGGACGCAGAGAGCGGCAACACGAAGACCATAGCGGTGCTGCCGCCGCGGCCCTACAAGATCACCGCTGAAGTTGCGGCCTCCAACGGCCTGCCGGATTGCGTGGTGGGAACGATCTACGATTTCGAGGCTGTTCCCACCGACGTTGCTGTCGGGCCCGGCGGTTGGCTTTACGTCACCTCGCTTCCGGGCGGACCGGAAGACCCGGCGCTCGGTGCCCGCGGGGCGATCTTCAAGGTGAACCCGGACGACGACGATGTGAAGCTCGTTGCCGACGGGATCATGTCCCCCACCGGACTGGTGATTGACGACTACGGCGAAATGTACGTCGCGTCGCTGTTCGGCGAGGGTATCCTCAAAATCGACCGGGAATCCGGCGAACAGACGGTCGTGCTCGCCGCGGGCCTGACGGCCGACGTCGCCCTCCGCGGACACCGGCTCTACGCGACGGCCAATGCCCTCGGGCCGAACGGCCAGGTGCTGTATCTGGAGCTGGACCACGGCTCGAACGATCGCGACAGCGGCTCCTGACCGCTGCGCCTGGCACGGGCCTGAATCGGGCCACCCGCAAAGCCGAGAAGGCCGGCCCCGAAATCGGGGCCGGCCTTCTCGTTGCAGAAATCCTGCGGTGCTGCGGGACTACTTGTTGCTGTCCTCGTCGACGCCGTCTTCGTCAAGAAGGTCGAGGCCCTCTTCGTCGAAGTCGTCTTCGTCGAGGTCCACGTCCTCGGGTGTGTCACTCTTATACGGATCGGCGTCGCCGGCGTGCTTCGCGCTTGCCGCAAGTGCGGCGACTTCGGCGTCGCGCTTCTTGGCGGCCCGGAGCAGTTCCTCAAGGTTGGAGGCGTTGACCGGGATCTGGTCGGCAACGAACTCGAGGGTCGGGGTCAGGCGGACCGTGATGTTCCGTCCGACTTCCTGCCGAAGCACGCCCTTGGCCTTCTCCAGCCCCTTCGCGGCCTCTGCCTGGACCAGCTGGTCACCGAACACCGTGTAGTAGATCGTGGCATGCTGCAAATCATTGGTCACGCGGGCATCAGTGACAGTAATACCCTCAAGCCGAGGGTCCTTGACCCTCCGGCCCAGCGCCTCCGCAACAACAACCTTAATCCGCTGCGCCAACTTGGCAGCCCGTGCGGGATCAGCCATTTCCACTCCTAAAAATTTGGATGTACGACGGCGCCTGTTGGGCGGGGTCGCTCGTTTCAGTTTTCTGCCACGCACTACGGCGAGTCAACGATGGACTCCCGTTGGAATTTTTCCGGCGGCCCGGGTGGCATCCAAGGTGGCAGCCGAGGGCCCCGATGCGAGCTTGCGAGCATTGGGAAGGCTGCCGCCGCTGCCGAAGCTGGGCGGCAATGGATCGCAGATCCATTGCCGCCCAGCGTAGGGGCGGGGCCGCCGGAAAAATTCCGACGGCCCCACCCGTGAAGCAACACCTTAGACGCGCGGCTTTTCGCGCATCTCGAAGGTCTCGATGATGTCACCCTCGTTGATGTCGTTGAACGAGCCAAGACCGATACCACACTCGAAGTCCGTGCGGACCTCGGTGGCGTCGTCCTTGAAGCGCTTGAGCGTCTCAACGGCGAGGTTGTCACCGAGGATCTTGCCGTCGCGGGTGATGCGGGCCTTCGCGTTGCGTCGGATAACACCCGAGCGGACGATCGAGCCTGCAATGTTGCCGAACTTGGAGGAACGGAACACTTCGCGGACCTCGGCGGTGCCAAGCTGGACTTCTTCGTACTCCGGCTTGAGCATGCCCTTGAGGGCCATCTCGATGTCATCAATTGCTGCGTAGATGACGGAGTAGAAGCGCATGTCCACGCCTTCGCGGTCTGCCAGTTCGGCAACACGCTCGGCGGGCTTGACGTTGAAGCCGATGATGACGGCGCTGTCGACCGTTGCCAGGTTGACGTCGTTCTGCGTGATCGCACCGACACCGCGGTGGATGATGCGGAGCTGGACGCCTTCGCCGACGTCGATCTTGAGCAGCGCGTCTTCGAGGGCTTCCACTGCACCGGACACGTCACCCTTGAGGATGAGGTTGAGGGTGTCGATCTTGCCTTCGGCGACGGCCTGGTCGAAGTCTTCCAGGCTGATGCGCTTGCGGCGCTTGGCCAGGGCCGCGTTGCGGTCGGCGGTTTCACGCTTCTCGGCGATCTGGCGGGCGGTGCGCTCGTCAGCGGTCACGAAGAAGGTGTCGCCGGCACGCGGGACGTTGGACAGACCCAGGACCTGCACGGGGCGGGACGGGCCGGCCTCGGTCAGGACGCTGCCGTCGTCGTCGAACATCGCACGGACACGGCCGTGGGCCGTGCCTGCCACGATGGTGTCGCCGACGTGCAGGGTGCCGGACTGAACCAGGACGGTGGCCACGGAACCGCGGCCCTTGTCCAGATTGGCTTCAATCGCGATACCGCGGGCATCCTTGTTCGGGTTGGCGCGCATGTCCAGGGCAGCGTCTGCGGTCAGCAGGACAGCCTCGAGCAGCTCGTCGATGTTGAGGTTCTGGCGGGCAGAGACCTCCACGAACATGGTGTCGCCACCGTACTCTTCCGGAACCAGTCCGTACTCGGTCAGCTGGCCGCGGACCTTCTCCGGGTTGGCGCCTTCCTTGTCGATCTTGTTCACGGCCACGACGATCGGCACGTTGGCCGCCTGGGCATGGTTGAGGGCCTCAACGGTCTGCGGCATCACGCCGTCGTCCGCTGCGACCACCAGGATGGCGATGTCGGTGACCTTCGCACCACGGGCACGCATGGCGGTGAACGCCTCGTGGCCCGGAGTATCGATGAACGTGATCTTGCGATCGATGCCTTCGTGCGGGTGGGTGACCTGGTAGGCACCGATGTGCTGCGTGATGCCGCCGTGCTCGCCCGCCATAACGTCGGACTTGCGGATGGCATCGAGCAGGCGGGTCTTACCGTGGTCAACGTGACCCATGACGGTGACAACCGGAGGACGCGCCTCGAGGTCTTCGTCGCCTTCGGCTTCCAGCTCTGCTTCGAAGTCGATGTCGAAGCCGGAGAGCAGCTCGCGCTCCTCATCCTCCGGCGACACGACCTGGAGTTTGTAGCCAAGCTCCTCGCCGAGCAGTGCGAAGGTCTCTTCATCCAGCGACTGCGTGGCCGTAGCCATTTCGCCGAGGTGGAAGAGGACCGTCACCAGTGCGGCGGGGTTCGCCTCGATCTTGTCGGCAAAGTCCGTGATGGACGAGCCACGGCGAAGCCGGACTACGGTGTTGCCGTCGCCGCGGGGAACGCTGACGCCACCCAGCGACGGAGCACTCATCTGCTCGAGTTCCTGGCGCTTGGCACGCTTCGACTTGCGCTGCTTGCCACGGCCTGCGCCGCCCTTGCCGAAAGCACCCTGGGTTCCGCCGCGACCGCGGCCACCCTTGCCGAAGCCACCGCCGGCCGGAGCGCCGCCGCCGGCACCGGGAGCACCGGTACCTGGAGCGCCACCCGGACGGCCCGGACCACGGGCGCCGCCACCGGGACGGCCTGCACCGGCCGGTGCGGGACGTTCGGTGCGGTTGGGCATCATGCCGGGAGTCGGGCGGTTTCCGCCGGCTCCTGCCGGACGGCCAGCGCCGGCAGCGCCAGCCGGACGGGGAGCACCCGGGCGGGCACCCGGAGCGCCGCCGGTACGGGGAGCACCCGGACGGGGACCCCCTGCGCCTGCTGCGGGACGCGGGCCGCCGGGGCGTTCGCCCTCGGTGCGGTTTCCGCCCGGACGCGGCATGCCCTGGGAAGGAGCGAAGGGGTTGTTACCCGGACGCGACGGACGTTCGTTGTCGCCGCCGCGGCCCCGGGGCATGCCCTGGGACGTAGCGAACGGGTTGTTGCCGGGTCGGGGACCGCCCGGGCGAGGTGCCGAGCCGCCCTGGCGTGCCGGAGCGGCCGGAGCTTCAGCCTTCGGAGCAGGCCGTGCGCCGGGCTTGATGCCCGTCGACGGAGAGGCCGGAGCCTGGGCAGCGGGGGCTGACGGTGCGGCGGCGGGTGCCGGAGCAGCTGCTGCCGGGGCCGGAGCCTCACTCTTGGTCGCTGCAGCCGCCGGCGCTGCGGGCGCGGCCGGAGCCGGCGCGGGCGCCGGACGGGTTGCCGAGGGGCTGGCGGGTGCCTTGGGGGCGGACGCAGGCGCTTCTGCCTTCGAAGCTGCTGCTGCGTCGGGGAATGCGTTGCGGAGTTTCCTCACAACGGGGGCCTCAATGGTGGAAGAGGCAGAGCGAACGAATTCGCCCAGTTCCTGCAGTTTGGTTACTGCATCTTTGGAAGTAATACCGAGCTCTTTTGCAAGCTCATGTACGCGGACCTTGGCCACATTTCTCCTGTCTCGGTCCGCACCGAGCCAGGCACGAACCGTCTACTTCTTAATGCGGACCTCCGCCGCGAGTGCAGCTGAAAGGTCCATTGCAGAGCGCAACAAAGTTGTCATCGTTGCGCACTCATCGCTGGGAACTCATCGGGTTTCCATCAGTTTTCTGACCCGCTTTCAGGTTGGACGGTTGTTGCTGCGGCCACCGGGGTGTCCACGGCTTTCGTGACTGCGGTGATCCGGCGTTCGACGTCGGTTGTTCCGGTTGCGCCGTTGAGGGCGCGACCGAACGCTCGACGTTTGACCGCCAGTGCCAGGCACTTCTCGCTGGGGTGCAGCCATGCACCCCGGCCAGCCATCCGGCGTCGTTCATCCAGTACGACGGCGGAAGAACCGCTGCCGTCGGCGACGAGCCGGAGTAACTCAGACCGCGAGCCCTTTTTCCGGCATCCGATGCAGGTACGCTGCGGCCGGTTCTCGAGGTGTTGCACTTGTGCCACTTCCGAGTAACTTCCTGCCAGTACATATCTGCCGGCCCACAGCTTCCGGATGAAAACCCGGTTGTGCTGAGGGCACACGGATACCGGCCGTTAGGCCCGGTCATGTCTATTCTAGCCCCCCAAGCGTCTGTGCCCCGAACCCGCGCGGACGCGGACGCTAACGGGCGGGCCCGGACTGAGGCCTAGTTGTCGCGGTTCACCGCGGCGTCCGAGACGATGTCGATCCGCCAGCCGGTGAGCTTGGCGGCCAGGCGCGCGTTCTGGCCTTCCTTGCCGATCGCGAGGGAGAGCTGGTAGTCCGGCACCACGACGCGCGCGGAGCGGGTTGCCTCGTCGGTGATGGTGACCGAATTCACGCGCGACGGCGAGAGTGCACTGGCGATAAAGGTGGCCGGATCGTCGCTGTAATCGACGATGTCGATCTTCTCGTCGTTCAACTCGGTCATAACGGCGCGGACGCGCGAACCCATTTCACCGATGCAGGCACCCTTGGCATTGATGCCGGGGGTGTTGGCCTTGACCGCCATCTTGGTGCGGTGCCCGGCTTCGCGTGCCAGTGCCACGATCTCCACGGAACGGTCGGCGATCTCCGGGACTTCCAGTTCGAAGAGCTTCCTGACGAGGCCCGGGTGTGAACGGGACAGCGTGATGGAGGGTCCCTTGGTGCCGCGGTGGACGTCGATCACGAAGGCGCGGAGCCGGTTGCCGTGGGTGTACTTCTCCCCCGGGACCTGCTCGGGCGGCGGCAGCAGTGCCTCCACGGTGCCCAGGTTGACCTGGATCATGTGCGGGTTGTTGCCCTGCTGGATGGTTCCTGCCACCAGCTCGCCTTCGCGGCCCTTGAACTCGCCGAGGACATTGTCGTCCTCAACATCGCGCAGGCGCTGCAGGATAATCTGCCGTGCGGTGCTGGCAGCGATGCGGCCGAAGCCCGCGGGCGTGTCCTCGAATTCGCCGATGGGGGCGCCGTCGTCGTCGATCTCGGTGGCCCAGATGGTCACATGGCCGCTCTTGCGGTCCAGCTCGGCGCGGGCCGTCTCGAAGGCTCCCGGCGTCTTGTGGTAGGCAACCAGCAACGCCTGCTCGATCGTCGGAATCAGGAGATCCAGAGGGATTTCACGCTCACGCTCCAGGAGTCTCAGTGCGCTCATGTCAATATCCATTAGGCCTCCTCAGAAGGTCCATTGTGTGCGTTCTCCAGACCAGCCTCTTCGAGGTGGCTGAACTCTATCTCGACTTTTCCACTACGGATCCTGTCGAAAGGAAGTTTGACGGGCTCGCCCTGCTTGGGCTTCATGCCCTTCTTGACGGCGATCTCGGGGACCAGCGTGATGCCGTCGTCGTCGACGGACCGGACCCGGCCGGTGACGTTCTCGCCCTGCAGGACATTGACCTTGACCATCCGGCCGCGGGCGCGGTGCCAGTGCCGCTCTTCGGTGAGGGGACGCCCGACGCCGGGCGAGGAGACCTCAAGCTCGTAGGGGCGGGAGTCCGTGCTGGGATCGTTGTCCAAGGTTTCGGAGAGGGTCCTGGAGATCTCGGCGATGACGTCGAGGCCGACGCCACCGGTTTCCTCCTGGGGCAGGTCCACCACTACGTGGACCACGCGGTTGGCGCCGGCGATATGAATGGAAACGTCTTCCAGATACAACCGGTTCGCCAGCACTTCGGGCTCGAGGAGTGCGTGCAGCCGCTCAGCCTCGAAGTTGTGAGCGGGTGCGGCGTCAGCCTTACCCGTCCCGGTCCGGTCTGTTGAAGTCGTGGCTTCTGCGTTGGTCATGATGCCGGCCGCCTCCCGCTAGATGATGTTGTGTGTACTAGCGTAGCGATTTTCCGGGCGCCGTGGTGCACTTGGGTTCCCGGCCGGCATGACAACATGGTGTGTTGTGAAAGACGACACCGGGGAAAAGCGAGGGAGGGAGCTCCTTCCGCGTTTCGCGCTCCTCAGCATCCTCGCCCTGGTGGTGGTCAGCCTGGGCGTGGCCTTGACGCCCGGAGGCCCCAAGGAACCCGCGGCACCGCCTTATTCCGAGCAGGCGAGGGCCGCCGCACTGAGCGATACGATGCGGCTCAGGGCCGCCGGTGAACAGCTGGCCCGGTCCGCCGCCGGCGCCGGGCAGGCGTCCGTTTCGCTGACTGTGAGTTTGCTGACAAGCCAGGCCCGGGCCCTCCTGCTCCCTGGTGAGCCCGTTTCGGACGCGGCTGTTTCCCCTTCGGCCCCGCCTGCATCCTCAGCCGCTGCGCTCCCCTCGTCCTCAGCGGCGCTGGCCGGCGCGCTGGCGAGCAGCGGCTCGCAACGGCTCGCGGATGCCGCAGTGGCCGACGGCGGCATGGCACGGCTCCTGGCATCCGTCGGAACCGCCCAGCTCCTGCAGGCCTCGTCCCTGGCCGCCGCCACAGGCGCCCCGGATCCCCCGCAGGCTGACCCTGCGGGCCCGAAGCCATCCGGCGCCTGCCCCGGCCAGCCGGCGACGGCGTCGACCTCCGGCCCGTCCGACGGCGCGGCCATCCTGCGGGAAGCGCTTGCGGCGACGGTGCGGAGCGAACTGGAAACCGTGTATGGCTATCAGGTGGCACTGACCCGGCTGGGCGGCGGGGCGGCCACGTCGGCCTCGGAGCAGCTAGCCCGGCATGAAGCCCTTGCAGGCGAGGCTGAGGCCCTGAGCAGGATGCACTGTGCCCCGGTGCCGTCCCGGCAGGCCGGGTACACCATGTCACCGGACTTCCTGGCCTCGCCCGCCGCCGGCCTCGGCAGTCTGGAGGCCTCGGCGCTGCCCGTTTACGGCGACCTCGTGGCCCTGAGCGAGGGCCAGACCCGTCAGTGGGCCATCGCCGGCCTTGTGGGTGCCGCGCGCCGGTCCGCCCTGTGGGGCGCGGAGACAGGCGCACTCCCCGGCCTGGGAATGGACCCGGAGGGGTTCCCCGAACTGCCGACTCCCAGCCCCTAGTCCCTAGACGGCTATTCCTCCCGCGTCCCCCTCTTTGCCCGCAGCTACTCCTCGTGCCCGCCGCCGTGTGGGGCGGCTTTGAGGTCTGCAGGCCACGAATCCCGCCCGGTATCCGGCGTGTCCGTGTCGAAGTGCCCCCGTTGCGCCCTACCCCGGGGGCTGCTCGGCAAAGGAAGCCGCTGCGCCGAGGAAGTCCGGACTTACTTTGCTTAGCCTCATCACACTGGCCAGCCGGCGGCGGTGGTGCTTTGCTGTAGCCATGGACAGCACCGGCACGGCCACCCTTCATGAGAATGAGCCCCATCACAACGACATCGCACACCGGCTGAACTGGCTCCGTGCGGGTGTCCTGGGCGCCAATGATGGCATTGTCTCCGTCGCCGCGATCGTGGTCGGCGTCGCCGGCGTCACCACGGACTCCGGCCCCATCCTCATCGCCGGTGCCGCCGGCGTCGTGGGCGGCGCGATCTCCATGGCCCTTGGCGAGTACGTGTCCGTCAGCAGCCAGAAGGACAGCCAGCAGGCCCTGATCGAAAAGGAGCGGCGCGAACTGGCCGAGCAGCCCGAGGAAGAGCTCGAGGAGCTCACCGCCATCTACCAGGGCAAGGGCCTCAGCGCCGACACGGCCCGCACGGTCGCCAAGGAGCTCACCGCCCACGATGCCCTCGGCGCCCACCTTTCCGCTGAACTCCACATCGACGAGACGGACATCGTCAGTCCCTGGCATGCGGCGTTCGCCTCCGCTATCGCGTTCCTGACCGGCGCAATCCTCCCCATGCTCGCCATCCTTTTGCCGCCGGAGAACATCCGCGTCCCGCTGACCTTCGTGGCCGTTCTCGTGGCCCTGGCGGCCACCGGTGCGCTGGGGGCCTGGATCGGCGGCGGCTCGAAGATGAAGGCGGCGCTCCGGGTGGTGGTCGGCGGCGCCGCAGCGCTGGTCGCGACTTTCCTGATCGGCAACTGGCTTGGCGCCAGCGGCATCGTCTGATCCCCGGCTCACCCGCACGCCGCGGCAGGGCCGGCCGGGCCTCGCCGACCACCTGGGACTACGCTGGATCCGATGAGCCAGCCCGCAGACGTCCCGATCCCGCCCGACCTCACCCGACGCTATGGCGGCGGCGCCAGCGGCCGGGAGTGGCTGGCGTCGCTCCCCCGGCTGATCCGGCATTGCCTGGCGCAGTGGCAACTCAAGCTTGACCTTGTTCCCGGCACCATGCCGTGGAACGGCCACGGGGCCATCGTTGTCCCGGTGCACAGGCGGGGCGAGCACGGCGGGGGCCTGGAAAGCGCCGTCCTGAAGATCGCCTATCCGCACGAGGAAGCGCTGTTGGAGCGGCACGCCCTCAGCCTCTGGGGCGGTGACGGCGCCGTCGGGCTGCTGGCGGCCGACGCCGGTGCCGGCGCGATCCTGTTGGAGCGCCTAGACGCCGTGCGTTCCCTGCAGGACGCCCCTGTGGAGACCGCCGTGCCCGTGTGGGGAACCGTGGTGCGCCGGCTCAGCCTGGTGCCCGACGGCCGCGCCGAGTGGCGGGAATTCAACCACATAGCGGCCCGGGCCGAACAATGGAGCGATGAGTTGCCGGAGAGCTGGGAACACCTCGCCCGGCCCTTCCCGCGCTGGCTGCTGGAAGCTGCGCTCGAGGTCTGCCAGACGCGCGGCGCCGTCGGACGCCGCTCCGGCAAGGACGTGCTTGTGCATACGGATCTTCACTACCTGAACATCCTGGCCCGGCCGCGCGGGGAGGGGAGCGGGGAGGGCATCATCGGCTACGCCGCGATCGATCCCCAGCCCATGATCGGGGAAGCGGAGTTCGCCGTCGCCCCGGTGCTGTGGAACCGGATCCCGGAGCTGTCACGGGCGGATCCCCGGGGCGCCCTCCTGGAGCGCTGCCGGGACTTCAGCACGGCCGCGGGCCTCGACCCGGAAACCGCGCGGCAGTGGAGCCTCGCCCGTGAGGTGGAGAACGCCCTCCGGTATGCCTCGAAGCCCCGCCACAATGGGGACCTCGCCCGCTCGCTCTGGGTCGCCAGCACGCTTGCCGGACGCACCCTGCCGGGGCTGCCCGCGCCGCACGAGCTGCCGGCGCCGGGAGCATCGGCCGGCTGACGGGGCACGCTAGCCGGGAATTGTCGTTGGTTCGTAGGGGTCCGGGTCCAAGGCGGGATGGCCGGGCACAGGGACATGCCCTGCGCCGGGGCCGGCGGGTGGACATAGTCCGGTTATGCCCGGTCCCGGGCGAGAGGACTGGGCATGTCCTCCCGCGGCCAGGCTCGCCGCAGCCCGGCTCCCGGCCGCCGGACCCACCCAACGCCTGACCGGACCGCCCCCGCTCGCCCATGCCCATGCCCATGCCGTGACGGTCCTCCCCAGTTGCTTCGGCGCGCGGCGTCAAACTCGCCCGGGAATCCGGGCTTGGCCCGGGCCGGCGGGCAACCGGGCCGGCGGGCAACCGGGAAGGAGCGCGCCCGCTGGCTGCCTGCGCCCGGCCACGAACACGAAAATGCCCACGGGACCGGACATGCCCCGCGGCGGGGCCGGCGGGTGGACATGTGCCCACGGGACCGGACATGCCCCTCCCCCGGGGCTGGCTCATGGATATATTCCGGCCCCACTGGACCGGACATGCCCCGCGCCGGGGCCGGCGGGTGGACATATTCCGGTTATGCCCTGTCCCGGGTGCGAAAAATGGACATGTCCTCCCGGCGCGAAAAGGTCCTGGCCCCGCCATACCCCCGACGAACCGGCGAAATCGACCTCCTAGCCGCGGACCGCCGCCAACGCGTCCCGCACGGCGCCGACAGCAACCGCCACATCGGCGTCGTCCGTACTCCAGTTGCTGACCGAGATCCGCAGGACGTCCCGGTCCTGCCAGCGCGAGCCGGACATCCACACCCGGCCGTCGCTGATGATCCGGGCGGTCACTGCGCGCGTGACGGCGTCGTCCCCGAAGGCCAGCGACACCTGGGTGTAGTCGACATCGTTGAGCACTTCGACCCCGTCCAGCGCGGACAGCCGCTCCGCCAGCTGCGCGGCACACCGCACCAGTTCGCGGATTTGGCCGGCGACGCCGTCCCTGCCGAGGGACTTCAGGGCGGCCCAGACAGGCACCCCGCGGGCACGGCGGGACAGCTCCGGAACCTTCTCGAACGGGTCCGCCGCACCGTCCGCGTCGTGGATCAGATAGCTCGTGTGCAGGCCCATGGCAGAACGCAGGGCCTGGGCGTCCCGGACGACGGCGATGCCGCAGTCGTAGGGGACGTTGAGGGTTTTGTGCGCGTCGGTGCCCCAGGAGTCGGCCAGTTGCAGGCCCGCCGTGAGACCGGCCAACTCGGGGACGGCCGCGGCCCAGAGCCCGAAGGCGCCGTCCACGTGCACCCAGGCGCCGTGCGATTTCGCGACGGCGATCGCCTCGGCGAAGGGGTCAAACGCTCCGGAATGCAGGTTTCCGGCCTGCAGGCAGACCAGCGCCGGGGCCCGGCCGGACCTGTTCGCGCGGCTGGGCGCGCCGTCCAGCGCACGTTCGAGGGCGCGGTCCAGTTCCTTGGGAATAATGCGTCCCTGCCGGTCCGCGGGGACGGGCGTGGGCCGGCCCAGCCCGAGGTACCGCAAGCCGAGGTCGATCGTATCGTGCCGTTGCTGCCCCACAAAGCAGTGGATTTTCGGTGCTCCGGCGAGGCCGTTGCCGTCGAGATCCCAGCCGGCCTCGGCCATCAGGCGCCACCGCGCCGCGGCGAGGCCGGTGAAGTTGGCCATGGTGGCGCCCGTGGCGAAGCCGACGTCGGACTCCGCCGGAAGCCCCAGCAGCTCCAGGAGCCAGCCGCCGGCGGCCTCCTCGATGGCCGCGGCGGCAGGAGTGGCGTAGCGCAGTCCGGCGTTCTGGTCCCAGGCGCTGACCAGCCAGTCCGCGGCCAGGGCCGCGGGCAGGGTGCCGCCGATGACCCAGCCGAAGAAGCGTCCTGAGGGCATGGCCATCAGCCCCGGTTCGGCCCTGGTGGCCAGATAATCGATGACGTCCGCGGCCGGCATGCCCTCCTCGGGCAATGGACCGCCGAAGTCGGCCGCCAGGTCCCCCGCGGTGACGCGCGGGCCCACAGGGCGTGTTTCCTGGCTCTCCAGCCATTCACGGGTATGCCGGGCCGCAGCCTCAAGGGCATCGCTGTAGCGTTCTTCAGGTGCTGACATAGCTGCATGCTACGCCCGCAGCCACCCATCGGGGAGGGGCCTCGGCGAGGGGCCCGCCGCCCAGGTACGGGTCAGGCGAAGCTGTCCTGCCAGATGTCGGAACCGAGCTTGAGGATCAGGGCGGCCACCACCACGAGGAAGACGATGCGGATGAACTTGCTTCCCTGTTTGACGGCCGTCCGCGCGCCAAGGTAGCCGCCGGCCATGTTCGCCGCGCCGAGTACCAGCCCGAGGCCCCAGAGCACGGCGCCGTGCGGCACGAAGAACAGCAGGGCCCCGGCGTTGGTGGCCGTGTTCACGATCTTGGCCTTAGCGCTTGCCTCGAGGAAGGCATAGCCCATCGCCGAGACCAGCGCGATGATGAGGAAGGACCCGGTCCCCGGGCCGATCAGGCCGTCGTAGAAACCAATCACTCCCCCGATCAGGCAGGCGAGGACGTAGTGCCGGTGGCCGTTGTGCCGCAGCCTGGTCAGCTCCCCCACGTTCGGGCGGAAAGCCGTGAACAGCGCGACGGCGACCAGCGCGGCTACGATGATCGGCTTGAACACGCTGGCCGGAAGGGTGGCCGCGAGGACCGCGCCGCCGGCGCTCCCGGCCAGGGCGATCACCGCCATGGGCAGGGCTGTGCGCAGGTCCGGCCGGGCGCGGCGGTAATACGTGACGGCACTTGTTGTGGTGCCGAAAATCGACCCCATCTTATTGGTGGCCAGTGCCTGCACCGGGCTGATTCCCGGGACAAGCAGCATCACCGGGAGCTGGATCAGTCCGCCGCCGCCCACGACGGCGTCGACCCAGCCCGCGGCGAAGCCGGCCACCACGATCAGGATGAGGGTGCTGAGCTCGATCGACTCGAGTCCGGAGACCACGCCTGCCGGGACAGCGTCAGTTGTTGCGGACGGCGTTGACCACGAAGTCGACTGCCTTGTCCACGGCGATGTTTTCGGCGTTGCCGCTGCGGCGGTCCTTGATCTCAACGACGCCGTCCACCAGCCCGCGCCCGACGGCGAGGATGGTCGGGACACCCACGAGCTCGGCGTCGCCGAACTTCACCCCCGGGGATACCTTGGGACGGTCGTCGTAGATGACGTCGAGGCCAGCGGCTTCGAGCTCCAGGGACAGCTTTTCGGCAGTTGCGAAGATTTCCTCGCCGCGGCCAACGGCCACCACGTGGACATCGGCGGGCGCGACGGCGCGCGGCCAGACGAGGCCCTTGTCGTCATGGTTGGACTCGGCCAGGGCGGCAACGGCGCGGGTGACTCCGACGCCGTAGGAGCCCATGGTGACGACCACCTGCTTGCCGTTCTGGTCCAGGACCTTGAGTTCGAGGGCTGCGGCGTACTTGCGGCCGAGCTGGAAGATGTGGCCCATTTCGATGCCTCGGGCGGTTTCCAGCGGGCCGGAACCGTCCGGTGCCTCGTCGCCGGCGCGCACCTCGGTGCACTCGATGACGCCGTCCCAGCCGAAGTCGCGTCCGGCCACCAGACCGAAGACGTGCTTGCCGGCCTCGTTGGCGCCGGTCACCCAGGCAGAACCGCTGACAACGCGGGGATCCACGAGGTAGAGCAGCTTGGCGGCACCCTCGGTGCCCAGCAGGGGCGCGTCCAGGGACAGGCCCGGGCCGAGGTAGCCCTTGACGATCAGCGGCTGCTTCTTGAGGTCTTCCTCGTTGGCGGCTTCGAGCGTGATCTCGCCGGCGATCGGCAGGAACGAACCGATGTTTGCCTCGACCCGCCTGAGGTCGACGCCGCGGTCGCCCGGCAGGCCGATGACGACAATCTGGCGTTCCCCGGTGGGCAGGGTCACGGCCAGGACGACGTTCTTGAGCGTGTCGGCGGCGGCCCAGGCGCCGCCGTCGGCCTCTGCCCTTGGCATCAGCTGGTTGGCCGCGTCGACGAGGGTGTCGATGGTCGGGGTGTCCGGGGTATCCCGGACTTCCGCGGCCGGAGCGTTCGTGAAGTCGATGTCCGCGGGGACCACCGTGGTGACGGCCTCAACGTTGGCGGCGTATCCGCCGGCGGAGCGCACGAAGGTGTCCTCGCCGATCTCCGTGGGGTGCAGGAATTCCTCGCTCTTGGACCCGCCCATGGCGCCGGCGGTAGCCGCGACCGGAATGACCTCGAGGCCGAGGCGCTCGAAGATCTTCAGGTACGCGCCGCGGTGCGCTGCGTAGCTGGCGTCCAGTCCGGCGTCGTCGACGTCGAAGGAATAAGAGTCCTTCATGATGAATTCGCGGCCGCGCAGCAGGCCTGCCCGGGGGCGCGCCTCATCGCGGTACTTGTTCTGGATCTGGTAGATGCTCAGCGGCAGGTCCTTGTACGAGGAGTACAGGTCCTTGACCAGGAGCGTGAACATTTCCTCGTGGGTGGGCGCGAGCAGGTAGTCGTTGCCCTTGCGGTCCTTGAGCCGGAAGATGCCGTCGCCATACTCGGTCCAGCGGTTGGTGACCTCGTAGGGCTCCTTGGGCAGCAGCGCCGGGAAGTGGACTTCCTGCGCGCCGATGGCGGTCATTTCCTCGCGGATGACCCGCTCGACCTTGCGCAGCACGCTCAGCCCCAGCGGCAGCCAGGTGTAGATGCCCGGCGCGGCGCGGCGGATGTAGCCGGCGCGGACGAGGAGCCGGTGGCTGGCCACTTCGGCGTCGGCGGGATCTTCACGCAGGGTGCGCAGGAACAGCTTGGAGAGTCGAAGGACCACGGGGTATCCATCCATTTCTGGGAGGTGCGGGCGAAACCGGTCAAACCGGTTAAAGCGTCTGCGTACTAATCTACCGTCAGCCCGGACACGGAAGAGCCACGCCATAACCGATGGAAGCCCCTGGCCGTTTCCGGCTGGTCATCCCGCTATGGCGTGGCTCTGCGGCCCCAGCACCGCCAAATTCCTGGCTGTGCGTTCCGTGGTGTGCCCTATCGGCACGTGCATTCCCGGGTGTACGCCCGGGAATGCACGTGCCGATGCGACACGGCTAGGTAGAACCTATGCGACGCAGGCCCCGAAAACAAGAGCCGGCATCCGGTTACTTTTCCGTTGACCGTCCGCGGCGCGGGGTCTAGATTCAATTCATCATTTGGTGAATTAATCGCGTTGCAGATCTCAGCGTGGCCCCTAGCGGCACAGCGCTCCGGCGGAGGAACCATGTCCCGTTCATCAGAAGCCAGCCCGCTCCCCGGCGAGGAAGCAGCGGTGCAGGTGACCGCCCTGCGCATCGTGAGGGCTGGCAAGAACATCCTGCGGGATATCGACTTCGCCATCCCCCGGGGGCGGATCACCGGATTGCTGGGCCCTTCCGGCAGCGGCAAGACCACCCTGATGCGCGCCATTGTGGGCGTCCAGCGCATAACGTCCGGCTCGGTGACCGTGCTCGGAAGGCCTGCCGGCGATCCGGCCCTCCGGCACGAGCTCGGCTACGTCACCCAGGCGGCCAGCGTCTACCTCGACCTCAGCGTCGAAGCCAACGTTCGGTATTTCGGTGCCATGCATAGAACCGGCAGGCGCGATGCCGCCGAGGCGATTGCCGCCGTCGGGCTGGAAGGGCAGGCACGGACCAGGACGGCGGACCTGTCCGGAGGCGAACTCAGCCGGGTCTCGCTGGCCTGCGCCCTCGTGGGCCGCCCGAAGCTGCTCATCCTGGACGAGCCCACCGTAGGCCTGGACCCCGTGCTGCGGGCAGATCTCTGGGATCGTTTCGGCGCCATGGCCGCGTCGGGGAGCACTCTGCTGATCTCCAGCCATGTGATGGAAGAGGCCAGCCATTGCGCGTCCCTCCTGCTCCTGCGGCAGGGGCGGCTCCTCGCATCCCTCACCCCCGCCGAGCTCAGCGCGAGGGGCCGCAGCGAAGACCTGGAGCTGGCCTTTTTGAACATCATCCGGCAGGCGGAGGCCGCAGAAGGGCCGCCCCAGCGGCCAGGCGCCGGAGCCGGGCCCGGCCCGGAAACGCGCCGGGCAGCCGACGTGAAGGTGACGGAATGAATCCCCGCATGATGCTGGCCACAACGGTCCGTGTGCTGGACCAGCTGCGGCACGACCACCGCAGCGTGGCGCTGATGCTGGTGGTCCCCGCACTGCTGCTGACGGCGGTCTACTTCCTCTACGAGAACGAAACTGTCCCGCCCGGCGCCTCCCGGACCTTCGACCGGGTGGGCCTCATGATGTTGGCGATCTTCCCGTTTGTGGTGATGTTCCTCGTCACGTCGATCACGATGCTCCGGGAGCGGACGTCAGGTACCCTGGAGCGGCTGCTGACCACCCCCGTCCACAAAGCCGACCTGCTGTTCGGCTACGGGCTGGCCTTTTCCGTCATGGCGGCCCTCCAATCACTCGTTGCCACCGGCGTCGCGTACTGGGTGTTCGGCCTGGAGATCAAGGGCAGCCCCGGCCTGGTGGTGATGATCGCCGTCATCAATGCCGTGCTGGGCGTCGCGCTTGGCCTGCTGTGCTCCGCGTTCGCCCGCACTGAATTCCAGGCCGTCCAGTTCATGCCTGTGGTGGTGGTGCCGCAGATCCTGCTGTGCGGGCTGTTCGTCGCGCGGGACCGGATGAACGAGGTGCTGCAGGCCGTCTCCAATGTTCTCCCCCTGACGTTCTCGGTGGATGCCCTGAAAGAGATTGCCGGCCACTCCGACGCCACGGAGTCCCTGTGGCAGGACACTGGCATCATGGCCATGATTGTCCTTGCCGTGCTGGTTCTGGCCTCGCTTACCCTGCGGAGGCGGAACCCGTGAGCGGCGGCCGGCCCGGGGCACGGCGGGGCCGCCGGGCAGGCGATTCGGACTCCCGCGGCCAGATCCTCGCGACGGCCCGCCGGTTGTTCGCCGAGCATGGCTTCGAAGGCACCAGCCTGCGCGGGATAGCGCGCGAGGCGCACGTGGACCCAGCCATGCTTCACCACTACTTCGCCGGCAAGGATCAGCTCTTTGCCCTCAGCGTTGAACTGCCCGCCGACCCTGCATTGGTGCTTGCCGGGCTGGATCGCCGCGACCCTGCACAGCGGGCGGAGGCCGTACTCCGGGCCGTGCTGGGGCTGTGGGAAAGCCCCGCACAGCCTGGTCTTCTGGCGTTTCTCCGGGGCACCATCGGTTCAAAGGCGAAGACGGCAATGCTCAGGGAAGTGGCCACCCGGACCATCCTGTCCCGGGTCATGGCGGGCGTTCCCGGCCCCGCCGAGGAAGTTGCCCTGCGGGGAAACCTGGTGGCCACGCAACTGGTCGGGGCGATGCTGGTGCGCTATGTCATCCGCCTCGAGCCGCTGGCGTCGGCCAGCCAGGACGAGGTGGTGAGGCTCCTGGCGCCCACCATCCAGCGATACCTCACAGGCGACTTGCCGGCTGAAGCCCCGCACCCGCAGGCTGCAGCCGGCCGGAACGCGTCCGGACAAGACGCGTAGACGACGCCTAGAAAAGTACCGTCGCGAAAGTGCCCACCTGCTGGAAGCCGACCCGCTCGTAGCTGGCGCGGGCCCGGGTATTGAAGTCGTTGACGTAGAGGCTGGTAACCGGGGCGAGGGCCTGGGCAAGGACCACGACGGCGGCCATGTACCCGCCGCTCAGGCCCTGACCGCGGAAGTCCGGGTTCATCCACACACCCTGGACCTGGGTCACTTCCGGGGTGACCGCGCCCAGTTCGGCCTTGAAGATCACTTCGCCGTCCGTGCTCAGGTGAACCAGGGAATGCCCCTGGCGGATCAGTGCCTTCACCCGGCGGCTGTAGAATTCCCGGCCGCCGAGGTAAGGCGAATAGCCCACTTCCTCCTCAAACATGGCCGCGCAGGCGGGCAGAATCCGGTCGAAATCGGCCAGCTGGCCGAATCCCAGCAACGGGTTCGGCGGAACCGCGGGCGGTCCGGAGAGGGTCATCAGCGGCTGGTCTTCCCGGATTTCGTGGGCGTTGAGGCCCAGCCGGTCCAGCTCGGTGTAGAGGGCCAGCACCGTTCCGGCCGGACCGAAGATCGAGGCGTACCTCCGGCCCAGGCGGTGCGCGGCCGCCGCGACGATCCCCGCGAATTCCGGGTCGAGCTCCACCGGCACCAGGTTGGCGCCGGCCCAGCAGGCACCGAGGAGTTCCCCGCCGTCGAACACGCCGAGGATGCTGGCGCCCCCGGCGGTGGGAGACGCCGTACCGGCGGTCTCCAGATGGGACAGGATGAAGACGTTGGCGACGGCGTCCTGCCGCGCCAGGTCCAGCAACTGTGAAGTGTCCGAGCCCCCGAGGACCCGGATTACGACGCCGGGAGCGGCGCCGTCCCTACGAGACGCTAACCACGGGGCTACCCTTGACAGCATCTTCGCCATCGGCCTCCCCCATCTCTTCAGCGATACGCATGGCCTCTTCGATCAGTGTCTCAACAATCTGGTCCTCGGGGACAGTCTTGATGACCTCTCCCCTGACGAAGATCTGGCCCTTGCCGTTGCCGGATGCTACGCCGAGGTCGGCTTCGCGGGCTTCGCCGGGGCCGTTGACGACGCAGCCCATGACGGCGACCCGCAGCGGGATTTCCATGCCTTCAAGGCCGGCGGTGACCTGTTCGGCGAGGGTGTACACGTCCACCTGGGCGCGGCCGCAGGATGGGCAGGAGACGATTTCGAGCTTGCGCGGGCGCAGGTTGAGTGACTGCAGGATCTGGTTGCCCACCTTGATTTCCTCGACCGGCGGGGCAGAGAGGGAGACGCGGATGGTGTCGCCGATGCCGCGGGACAGCAGGGCCCCGAAAGCGGTGGCGGACTTGATGGTGCCCTGGAACGCCGGTCCGGCCTCGGTGACGCCGAGGTGAAGCGGCCAGTCGCCCTGTGCGGCGAGCATCTCGTAGGCGGCCACCATAATGACCGGGTCATTGTGCTTGACCGAGATCTTGAAGTCGTGGAAACCGTGCTCCTCGAACAGCGAGGCTTCCCATACGGCGGACTCCACGAGGGCTTCCGGGGTGGCCTTGCCGTACTTCTTCAGGATTCCGGGCTCCAGCGAACCGGCGTTGATGCCGATGCGGATCGAGGTGCCATGGTCCTTCGCCGCGCGGGCGATTTCCTTTACCTGGTCATCGAACTTGCGGATGTTGCCGGGGTTCACCCGGACCGCGGCGCAGCCTGCCTCGATCGCGGCAAAAACATACTTCGGCTGGAAGTGGATGTCTGCGATCACCGGGATCTGCGACTTCTTTGCGATGATCGACAGCGCCTCGGCATCGTCCGCAGTCGGGCAGGCGACGCGCACAATGTCGCAGCCGGAAGCCGTGAGTTCGGCGATCTGCTGGAGCGTGGCGTTGATGTCCGTGGTGGGCGTGGTGGTCATCGACTGCACGCTGATGGGGGAATCGGAGCCGACGCCGACGGAGCCCACCTTGATCTGTCGGGTCTTGCGGCGCGGTGCAAGAACGGGGGGCGGTGCTGACGGCATTCCCAGGCTGACCGAGGTCACATGGACTCCTTGTATGGAAGTAACGGCATCGAAGTAACGGCTCGACGGATCGAAGGTCTGTTGCGGGACGGCCTAGGCGGCGTGATCGGCCAGGAGTCCGGTCACGGGTGCCCAGGCGGTCGTGCGGGTGCCGGAAATGGCGCCGGCGGCGGCGAACGGGTCCTGCTTGAGGAGCTCGTTCAGGGCCGTCTCATCGGCAGCCTTGAAGATGAGCAGGGCTCCGGCACCGTCACCATAGGGCCCGCTGGCCAGCAGCTTGCCCTCGTGGGCAAGTCCCGCGGTCCATTCGCGGTGCGCGGGGCGGCTGGCATCTCGGGCTTCGGAGGATTCGGCGTCGTATACGTACTCAACAGCAAAAACAGTCATACGGATACACTATCTCCCCGCTTGCCTGAGTACCCATCCGGACGGATTGCCGGCCCGACGGCGGCGGCCAGCGGGGATGGGTGTCCAGCCGGACGGTGGCGACAGTTCCGTGTCGGCAGGATGTCGCGTCAGCCGAGGAAGAACATCTTGGCCAGCGCGGCGATGCCTGCCGCCCACAGCATGGAGGTGAGCGTGCCGATGATGAACCGCTCGGCGGCCACCGGTGTCTCCTTCAGTTCGGCGAAGCGGCCGAGTCCCTTGATGGCGACGACGTAGGCGATGGCGACGGGCTCGCCGGCGAGGATCGCGGTGCAGACAGCCAGCCGCTCGAGGACGCCGATGATCGCGCCCCCGCGCAGGATACGGGCGCTGCTGACCGCTGCGGTGTCTGCGGCTGCGGCGTCTGCAGCTGCGCTGCCTGCGGCCGCTGCGGTTCCGGGCGCCGCATCCTGCGTCCGCCCCGTTGCCGGCCCGGCGTTTGGATCGACTGTGACGTCCGCCGCGGGGTCCGCCGCGCTGGCGGCGGCAGCGCCGGCGTCGGCCCGGTCATCGATGGTGCGGGCGAGCCGGAAGACGAGGGCCGTCACGGGCCAGCCGGCAAAACCGGCCATAAGCAGGGCCAGGGTGATCCAGAGGGCGTTCACCGGTCTCCTTCTGTGCAGTTTCGCTGGGCACTGATGTCCCCGGCACCGGTGTCCTTGGCCTCGTTGTCCGCGCCGGCAATCAGTCCGTGGGCGAGGGTCAGCAGCATTTCGGCGGCCGGTCTCGCCGCCCATTCTTCCTGCCAGCCGGACCGCAGGAGTGCACGGCTCACCGATTGTTCCGTGATTCCGAGTTTTTGGGCCGCGATTTTCTGCGTGCCGTGCGTGCCGTGCGTGCCGTGCTGGCCATGCTGGACCGAGCGCAGCACATCCACCACTTTCCACTGGGCCGCGGTCCGGTCCTGGACCAGACGGCCGATTAGCCGCAGCACCGCCTCGGCGTTGGCGCAGGCCCGGGCGCCGGCCCGCCCTTCCGCCGACGGGGCAGCGTCTCCCCTGCGCAGGCCGCCGGAGACCACGGCGAGCGGCACATGGGCGGCGGCGGACTTGGCCTTGTCCACGGCGAGCCGGGCCGCCACGAAAGCAGGTCCGGATCCTTCGCGCGGGCTGGCGGGCAAGGGTAGGTCCACCACTCCGACGCCGATCCCCACGTACCAGCGGCCGCTCCGCAGGGCATGCAGGGCGATCTCCACGACGTCGTCAGGGCGTTCCACGACGCCCTGGACCTCGTCGCCGACGGAGCGCTCGAAACGGCCCGCGGTGGACAGCGCTGCCAGTTCCGCGAGCAGGCCGGGGACACGGTCGACGTCAGTGCTGCTGCCGCGCTGGTCGATGGTCATGACGTACATGGCCCCAGCCTAGAGGGCTGATCTTTAATAATCAATCATTTTCAACTGATTATTGGAAATAAGCCGAAATAGGCTTAGAGGAGCAAATCAGCGGATTCCGGTTTGCCGGCCCGACGGAGACCCGCCTGGGCAAACGGGCCGGGCGGGACTGGCGGGGCTACCCTGCGCCGTCCGGGGGTACTTTGACACGAAACGCCGGGCACCGTCGTCCATTTCGACGCCGGGCCGCGGCAAAGTGCCCCCGGACCGCGCTGCAAAGCCGGCCCGGGACAGGGTGAACGTCAGATTCTCCTGTTCGGGTGAGCAGCTCCCAGTTGACGAACCCAGAGCCACTCCGAATCATTGCCGAGAACCCGTAAAGGGAACGCCACAGCGGCGTCAACACCACCCTGAACCTCACAGGACATTTCCGCAGGCCGGAAGGCCGTCGCCTCAGCCGAAGAGGTTGACCGGCTTGACGATGTCCGCGTAGATCAGCAGCGCACCCATACCCATGAGCAGCACCGCCACCACATATGTCACCGGCAGCAGCTTGGCGATATCGAAGGCGCCGGGGTCCGGGCGGCCGAAGAGCTTGGCGATCCGGCGGCGGGCCCCCTCGTAGAGCGCGCCGGCCACATGGCCGCCGTCGAGCGGCAACAGCGGAATGAGGTTGAAGACGGCCAGCGCGAAGTTCAACCCTGCCAGCAGCCCCACCAACGTGGCCACGCGGGACTGCAGCGGGACCTGCTCCATGGCGGCCACCTCGCCGGCCACGCGCCCCACCCCCACGACGCTGATGGGGCCGTTGGGGTCACGCGGTTCCTCGCTGAAGGCGGCCTGCGCCACACCGGCCACGCGGGCCGGAAGGTTGACCACAACCCCGGCGATCTGCTTGATGTTCTCGCCCGCCATCGGAAGCACGGTCGACGCCGGCTGCGGCACGAGTGCCGTCTGCGCGCCGATGCCGAGGAAGCCGACGTCCTGGTACAGGAGCTTGCCGTCGGCGTCCTTGGCCTGCCGGCCGTCGTCGCCGATCACCGGGCGCGCGGAGAGCACCGGCGTGACGGTGGTGGTGACGGCGGCGCCGTCGCGCTCCACCGTGATGCTGACCTGCTTGCCCGCCGAAGCGCGGATCCAGCCGGTGAGTTCGACCCAGCTGGTGACGGCCTTGCCGTCGAAGGAGGTGATGGTGTCGTTGGGCTGGAGTCCCGCGGCGGCGGCGGGCGTGAGCTGGCAGTCGGCGGAGTTCGGGTCCACGGTCTCGCCGGCCTTGACCTGGCATTTGGAGACGTCGGCGATGGCGGTGGTCTGGGTGGCGATGCCGAATCCCATCAGCAGCACGGCCGTCAGCGCGAGCCCGATCAGCATGTTCATGGCCGGGCCACCGAGCATAACGACGATCTTCTTCCACACCGGAAGCTTGTAGAAAACGCGGTTCTCGTCCCCGGGGCCCACTTCCTCGTGGGCCAGCGAGCGGGCGTCCGAGGCGAGGCTCTGGAACATGCCGGTGCTGGAGGGACGGACGGTGCCGTCCTCCTTATTCGGCGGGTACATGCCGACCATGGAGACGAAGCCGCCCAGCGGGATGGCCTTGAAGCCGTATTCGGTGTCGCCCTTCTTCCGGGACCAGACGGTGGGCCCGAAGCCGATCATGTACTTGGTGACGCGGACTTTGAAGAGCTTGGCCGGCAGCAGGTGCCCCACCTCGTGCAGGGCAATGGACAAAGCGATGCCGATCGCCACGAAGACGACACCGAGGATAAAGAGGAGTACCGGGCTCATGCTGTGATCTGCTGCTTCCTAGACGCTTCTGGGGGCTAAACGTTCGTGGGTGCGGGCGCGTGCCCACCTTTCAGCATCCAGCACGGAGTCCACCGTCAGCCCGGAAGATCCTGTGTGTTCGCTGAGTACGGCTTCGATCGTATCGACAATGTCGGTGAAGCGGATCCGGCCGGCGTGGAAGGCCATGACGGCTTCCTCGTTCGCTGCGTTGAACACGGCGGGGAAGGTGCTCCCCTGCTGTGCGGCGTCCTTGGCCAGCCCGACGGCGGGAAAGGCCACGGTATCGAGCGGCTCGAAGGTCCAACTGGTGACCTTGGTCCAGTCGCAGGCCTCCGCGGCCTTGGGCACACGGTCCGGCCAGCCCAGGCCCAGGGCGATGGGCAGGCGCATGTCCGGCGGGGAGGCCTGGGCGATCGTGGATCCGTCTATGAACTGGACCATCGAGTGGACCACGGACTGCGGGTGGACCACGACGTCGATCTTCTCCAGCGGGATGTCGAAGAGCAGGTGCGCCTCGATCACTTCCAGGCCCTTGTTGACCAGGCTGGCGGAGTTGGTGGTGACCATCAGGCCCATGTCCCAGGTGGGGTGGGCCAGCGCCTCCTGCGGGGTGACGTCGTGCAGCTCGTCCCGGGTCTTGCCGCGGAAGGGGCCGCCGGAGGCGGTGAGGATCAGCCGGTCCACTTCGGCGGCGGCGCCGGAGCGCAGGCATTGGGCGATGGCGGAGTGTTCGGAGTCCACCGGGACGATCTGGCCTTCGCGGGCTGCGGCCTTGATGAGGGCGCCGCCGACGATCAGGGACTCCTTATTGGCCAGGGCCAGGGTGGCGCCGGATTTGAGCGCGGCCAGGGTGGGCGCGAGGCCGATGGAGCCGGTGATGCCGTTGAGCACGACGTCGGCGTCAAGTTCCGCGATCCGGGTGGAGGCGTCCGGGCCGGTGATGATGTCGGGCCGGTAGCCGGTGATGCCGGCTGCGCCGGCGGCGTCGTCGATCAGGGTCTGGAGGGCTTTCGCGTCGCCGGACGCGACGCCCACCGCCTGGGCCCGGGTGTGGACGGCCTGCCGGGCCAGGAGTTCCAGGTTGCCGCCGCCGGCGCTGAGCGCGACGACCTCGAAAAGGTGCGGGGCGCCGTCGACGACGTCAATCGCCTGCGTGCCGATGGAACCGGTGGACCCGAGGAGGACGATCTTGCGCGGCTGCATGGTTCAAGTATCCCGCACCGCGCCCGGTGCCCGGGTATCCCCGCGAGAGGGAGGGCCATCCGCGGCCAAGGGGCGGGGATGTGGCCGCGCATTGACGCTCCGAAGCTCAGGCGTAACGTGGGGATCGTGGAGTGGACGGCCTGGTTTGACGCGCCGGAGTATGAGTTCGCCCGGCAGGTGCTCCAGCGCGGCATCGCCACCCTCTACTTCGTGGCTTTCCTGTCCTCGCTCAACCAGTTTCCGGCCCTCCTCGGCGAGCGCGGGCTGTTGCCGGTGCCGGACTTCATGGCACGCTCCCGCCGCCTCCGACGGCCTACCCTGTTCAGCTGGCGTTACTCGGACCGGCTGCTGCGGGCCGTCTGCTGGGGCGGGATGGCGATTGCCGCCACGATCATCCTGGGCCTGCCGCAGCTGGGCCCGGCGTGGGGACCCCTGCTGGCGTTCCTGGCGCTATGGATGTTGTACATGTCGATCGTCAATGTGGGGCAGACGTTTTATGGTTTCGGCTGGGAAATGCTGTTGCTCGAGGCCGGGTTCATTGTGGCCTTCCTTGGCTCCGACCAGACTCCCCCGCCGCGGACCATCCTGATCCTGCTGGCCTGGCTGGTGTTCCGCCTCGAGTTTGGCGCGGGCATGATCAAGATCCGTGGCGGCCGGGAGTGGCGTGACCTGTCCGCCGTCTACTACCACCACGAGACCCAGCCGATGCCGGGGCCGCTCAGCCGGCAGGCGCATTTGCTGCCCAGGCCGTGGCACCGGTTGGAGGTCCTGGGCAACCATTTCGCCCAGCTGGTGGTGCCGTTCTTCCTCTTCGCCCCGCAGCCGCTGGCCAGCGTGGCCGCGGGGATCATCATCTTCACCCAGCTCTGGCTGGTGGCGAGCGGGAACTTCGCCTGGCTCAACTGGATGGCGGTCCTGCTCGCCTTCTCCGCTGTCAGCGACCCGGTGGCCCATGCCCTGGTCCCGGCGATCCCGCTCGACTGGCACGCTGGGGCCGCAGGCACAGCGGCGCCCGGCAGCCAGGCGCCGGTCGCGTGGCTCGTGGTGGTACTGCTCGCCACCGTGCTGCTGGTGGTGCTCAGCTACCGCCCGATCGAGAACCTGTTCTCCCGCTACCAGCTGATGAACGCCGCCTTCAACCGCTGGCAGCTGGGGAACACCTATGGCGCCTTCGGCACGGTCACCAAGCAGCGGATTGAGATCGTCGTGGAAGGAACCCTCGCCGCGGAACCCGATGACACAGCGGACTGGCGGGAATACGGGTTCCGCGGAAAGCCCGGCGAGGTCCGCCGCGTCCCGCCCCAGTGGGCGCCCTACCACCTGCGCCTCGACTGGCTGATGTGGTTCCTGCCGCTGCGCACCGTGCACGAGGAGTGGTTCTATGCCTTTCTGTCCAAGCTTCTGGAGGCCGACCGCCCCACCCTGCGCCTGTTGCGGCATGATCCGTTCGACGGCGCCCGGCCCCGCTGGGTGCGGGCCCGCAGCTACCTGTACCGTTTCGCCACCCGGAAGGAATTCCGCGCCACGGGCCAACGCTGGATCCGGATCCCGCTGCACGAGTCCATTCCGCCGCTGTCCCTGCCGCCGGGCGGCTGAAGGCGGTTGGACGCGTGAGAGCCGTTTAACCCGGATGGCCGGAATGGTTTTCACCATTCCGGCCATCCGGGGCGAGGCAGGGGGGCATCCTTGCCTAGACGGACAACTCGTCCTTCACCGGCACTGCCTCCAACGCGGCCTGGCGGCGGCGAAGCCACCAGGAGCCCACGAAGATCAGGGCCATGGAGATGTACACAACCACCGCGAACGGCGAGGAGAACAGGGCCGTGGGATCGTTCTGGGAGAGCTGCAGCGAGCGCCGCAGCTGCACTTCGAACATCGGGCCGAGGATCATCGCCACCACCAGGGGCGCCACGGGGTAGCCGTAGCGGCGCATGAAGTAGCCCAGGATGCCGACCACCAGCAGGACCCCGACGTCGGCCGCGGCGAAGTTCACCGAGAAGGCGCCCAGTGCCGCGAAGACCAAAATGCCCGCGTAGAGGTAGGGCCGCGGAATCTGCAGGATCTTCACCCACAGGCCCACCAGCGGCAGGTTCAGCACCAGCAGCATCAGGTTTCCGACGTACAGGGAGGCGATCAGGGTCCACACCAGTGCCCCCTGGTTCTCGAAGAGCAGGGGCCCGGGCTGGATCTGGTAGCGCTGAAACGCGGTGAGCATCATGGCCGCGGTCGCCGTCGTCGGAATTCCGAGCGTCAGCAGCGGGACCAGGACGCCGGCGGCTGCGGCGTTGTTTGCCGCTTCCGGACCGGCCACGCCCTCGATGGCGCCTTTGCCGAACTGTGCCTTGTTCTGGCCCTTGGCCAGTTTCCGCTCCGCAGCGTAGGACAGGAAGGTGGAAACGTCCGCGCCGCCCGCCGGGACCGTGCCGATGGGGAAGCCGATGAAGGTGCCCCGCAGCCAGGGCTTCCAGGACCGCTTCCAGTCCTCCTTGGACAGCCAGGCGTTCTTGCCCTTGCTGACCGGGATGACCTCGACCGGCCCGTGCCGCAGTTTCGAGGCCACATACAGGGCCTCCCCGAGGGCGAAGAGGCCCACGGCCACGAGGACCATGTCGACGCCGTCGACCAGGGTGGGGTTGTCGAAGGTGAAGCGCTGTTGCGCGGTGCTGTCATCGATGCCGATCATCCCGATGAACAGCCCCAGGCCCAGCGACGCGAGGCCGCGCAGCACGGAGGCCCCCAGCAGGGCCCCGACGGTGAGGAACGCCACGATCATGAGTGCCACGTAGTCTACGGGTCCCAGGCCCACGGCAAGTTCCGCGACGACTGGCGCCAGGAAGGTCAGCAGCACCGTGGCGATGGTGCCGGCGACGAAGGAGCCGATCGCCGCCGTCGCCAGCGCCGCCGCGCCGCGGCCGGCCTTGGCCATCTTGTTGCCCTCGAGCGCCGTGACGATCGAGGAGGACTCGCCCGGCGTGTTGAGCAGGATGGAGGTGGTGGAGCCGCCGTACATGCCGCCGTAGTAGATGCCGGCGAACACAATCAGGGCGGCCGCAGGATCCAGCGCGTAGGTGATGGGCATCAGCAGCGCCACAGTCATGGCCGGACCGATGCCGGGCAGCACGCCGACGGCGGTGCCGACGAAGACGCCGCCCAGGGCGTACAGCAGGTAGACCGGCTGCAGCGCCGTGGAGAAGCCCTCAAGAAGCATCATGAAGCTATCCATTGAAGAACGGCACCCCCTCAAGCAGCGGGCCCGGCGGCAGGGAGACGCCCAGCAGCCCGCCGAAGACGTACTGCAGCACGAGCGCCAGCACCACGGAAATGATGACCGCCTTCCAGAGCGGCTTAGCCTCAAGGGTCCAGGCCGCCCCGCTGAACAGCACGGCCGCGGCAACGGGCCAGCCGGCCGGTTCGATCAGGAAGATGTGGAGCACCACGAAGCCCACAAGTTTCGCGAGGGCCATCCAGTCGGTCTTGGCCGTGACATCGAGGTCTTCGCTTTCCTCGGCCTGGCCCACCTTGCCGCGGAACACCTGGGCGACGATGCCGGTGCCAACGAGCACCAGCATCGTGCACACGATGTAGGGGAAGGCCCGCGGGCCGATGCCGGTCTCCGACGGCGGGATCGGGATGGACCCCGCCGTCAGGAGGCCCGCTGCGCCCACGCTCACGAACACAAGGGCGAAGAGGATCTCCCCCGTGGGCCGCTTGGCGGGCGTGCTGACTTGGGTGGACATTGTTACTTGACCAGTCCGATCTCGGTCAGCGTGGTCTTGACCTTGGTGATGTCCTCGGTCAGGAAGGTCTTGAACTCGTCGCCGGCAAGGAAGGCGTCGTCCCAGTTGTTCTTGGCCAGGGTGGCCTTCCAGGCCTCGGTGGCGTGGAGCTTGGTGACGACCTCGGTCAGCTTCGCCTTCTGCGCCTCGTCGATGGAACCCGGGGCCACAACGCCGCGCCAGTTGGTCAGGACGACGTCGATGCCCTGGTCCTTCAGCGGCTTGACGCCCGGCAGGGCCGGGGCCTCGGAGGTGCCTGAGACGGCGAGCGCCCGGACCTTGCCGGCCTTGACCTGCTCGGCGTACTCCCCCACGCCGGAGATGCCGGCCTGGACCTTGTTGCCGAGCAGGGCGGCGATCGATTCGCCGCCGCCGGAGTAGCCGATGTAGTTAAGCTTGTCGGGTTCGACGCCCTGGGACTTGAGGATCTGGCCGGCCAGGATGTGGTCCGCGCCGCCGGCTGAACCGCCGGTGATCGCAACGCCCTTGCCGTTGGCTTTGATGTCATCCACGAGGTCCTGGACGGACTGGTACTTGGACGACGCCGGGACCACCAGGACCAGCGGTTCTTCGGTCAGGCGCGCAATGGGGGTGGTGTCCTCCAGCCGCGTCTTGGCGGCGTTGGTTTCCACGGCACCCACCATGACGTAACCCATCACCATGAGCGTGTTGGCGTCCTTTTCGGTGGCGAGCTTGGCGAGGCCGTTCGTGCCGCCGCCGCCGCCGATGTTGCTGACCTGGGCGGAGGTGACGAGTTTGTTGGACTGCAGGTCCTGCTGCATCGCACGGCCTGTCTGGTCCCAGCCGCCGCCCGGGTTGGCCGGAACAATGATGCTCAGCTTCTTGATCGGATCAGCGGCCGAGCCCTGGCCTGCTGCCGTGCTGCTGGCACCGCCGGCACACGCCGACATGGCCAGTGCGATGCCGGCCGCACCGGCAGCAAGCGCAGCTCGGCGGGTGAAGTTGGTCCGCGTGAAATTGGAGTGGGAGGTCATTGTTTCTCCTTGTATGAATGTGACGCACGTCATCGGAATCACTCCCCAGAGACTAGGAGCAGCCCGGCGCGGGGACCAGAATTTGGCCGTAGAGGTAGTAGTGGTCATATTGGTCACGGCCGGGAGCCCGGGATTGGCTGTGGCAGGGGCGGCCGGGATGGGAAACTTGTGACATGGTTCACAGGATTCCCTTACGCTTCCAGCTGGTCGCGCTGCAGCTCGGCATCGTGTTGGCTGTCCTGACGGCGGTGGGGGCCGTGACCATCCGGATGCAGGAGCAGCAGCTCAGGGACGCGTACAAGGGCAGGCTGATCGGAGTCGCCGAAAGTGTGGCCCGGCTGCCCTCGGTGGTGAATGCCTTCGGGACACCGCAACCGGCCCAGACCATCCAGCCCATCGCCGAAGTCATCCGGCAGGCCTCGAATGTCACCTATGTGGTGGTGACGGACCGCAACGGTGTCCGCCAATCCCACCCGAACCCGGCGGAAATCGGCCGGCCCGTGTCCACCGATCCCTCCGTGCCGCTGTCCGGCGAGATCTACGTCGGCACCCAGACAGGAACCCTGGGTGAGTCCTGGCGGGTCAAGGTTCCCATCTTTGACAGTGCCGGCACAGTGATCGGCTCGGCCTCGGTGGGCGTGCTGGAGAGCACCCTGGCCCAGGATCTCTACGAGGACCTGCCGCAGTTGTTCGGCTGGCTTCTTGGCGCCGCGCTGCTCGGGTCGCTGGGGGCGATGTACATCTCCAAGCTCGTCTGGCGGCGGATCTACAAGCTGGAGCCGGAGGACATTGCGGCGCTGCTCGAGACCCGCGACGCGATGCTCCACGGCCTGGGCGAGGGGCTGGTCGCCGTCGACGCCGAGGGCAAGGTCGCGCTCGTCAACGACGAAGCCCGGCGGCTGCTGGGTGTGGGCGAGGAGATCATCGGAAAACCAGCCGGCGAATGCCTGGAACCCGGAGTCCGCCGGATGCTCACCGCCGGATCGGCCACCGAGGAACTGGTGCTCTCCGGCGAACGGATCCTGCTCGGGAAAGTCAACGCCGCGAAGGTGGACGGCCGGGAGGTCGGCAAAGTCCTCATTCTCCGTGACCGTACCGAGCTCCACACAGTCCTCCGCGACCGCGACGGCGCCCTGGACGTGATGCAGGCCCTCCGGGCCCAGGCCCACGAATTCGCCAACAAACTGCACGTGATCTCGGGTCTCCTGGAGCTCGGCGAACAGGCGAAGGCCGTGGAATACCTGGGCCGCAGCCACAGCGACGCCGCCTTCGTCAACCGCCCGCTGGCCGCAGGAATCACCGACTACGACGTCCGGGCGCTCCTGATTGCCAAGTCCACGGTGTGCGCCGAGCGCGGCGTCGAGATCCTGGTGAGCCCGGATTCGGTGTGCACCCCGGACGGTACCGGTGACGTCATCACGGTCCTGGGGAACCTGATCGACAACGCGGTGGACGCCGCGGGCTACGACAGCACTGTGGCCGTCCGGCTTGATGAAACACTCTCGGGCGAACGCACCATCACGGTAGAGGACGACGGGCCGGGCGTCCCCGAGCCGGAACGCTCGGCCGTGTTCGAGGCTGGAGTCACCACCAAAGCGGCGGAAGGCATCAACAGCCGCGGGTTCGGGCTGGCCCTGGTCCGGCGCGTGGCCCTGCGCCGGGGCGGCGCGGCATCGGTGTCGCCCTCCGCACTGGGCGGCGCCTGTTTCACCGTAACCCTGAAGACAAAAGAGGCGGAACTACAAAAGCAATGAGCTCCATACGCACCCTCATCATTGACGATGACGTGGCAGTGGCCGGGATCCACCATGGGTTCCTGCTGGCCCGCGGCGGCTTCGACGTCGTCAGCCTGGCCCACACCGGGCAACAGGGCCTGGACCTGGCGGCGCAGCTGCAGCCGGAACTGGTCCTGCTGGACATCCACCTTCCGGACATGTCCGGCCTGGACGTGCTCCAGCAGCTCCGCGGCCGCCAGCAGGCCCTGGACGTCCTGGTCATTACGGCGTCGAGGGAACTGGAGACGGTCCGCAGCGCCATGGCCGGCGGTGTACTGCACTATCTGGTGAAGCCCTTCACGTCCCAGGCCCTGAACGAGCGGCTCGACGAATACCTGCTCCTGCGCCGCGAACTCGCTGCGGGCGGGTCTGCCGGGCCGCTGGACCAGGACAGCATCGACCGTCTCGTGGCGCCGTCGCGCCGGGCCACGGCTGCAAATACCGTGGCGGCGTCTCTGGCAGGGCCCCCGGCCAGGCTGCCCAAGGGGCTGTCCCGGCCCACGCTGGATGCCGTCATCGAGGCGCTCAAGTCCAGCCCGGAGGACGTCTCGGCGGCCGGGATGGCCCTTCAGCTCGGACTCTCACGGGTCAGCGCACGGCGCTACCTCGAATATCTGGTCATCCACGGCTTCGCCCGGCTCACGCCCCGCTACGGTGCTGCGGGGCGGCCGGAGAACAGGTACTTGTGGAAGCGCTGAACATGTCCAGATTTCATGTGCAGCGCTGAGCATGTCCATCCGCCACGGTGGAACACCCGGACAGGGTTGCGCGCCTCGGAGTATCCATCTGACGCATATGGCCGTTACGGAGCACCCACCTGACGCACATGGCCGCTACGGGACCCTTCAAAGCGGCCATTCGTGACGGATCGATGCGGCCCACACCACGGAACCGGGCGCAGCTCTGCACCAGCCACACGCCCCGCCAGCGAAATGGGGGCCGGAACTTCCCGAAGCTAGTGCCCGGCCCGGCGGAGGGTGGCGTCGGCGTGCTTGAGGATGGGGCCGTCGATCATCTTGCCTTTGTACTGGAACACTCCGCTGCCGGCCGCGGCGGCAGCCTCGAGCAGCTCTTTGGCCGCCGCAACATCCGCCGCTGACGGCGCGTAGGCTTCGCGGACCACGGCCACCTGGTTCGGGTGGATGCAGGCCTTGGAGCCGAAGCCCGAGGCGACGGCGTCACGGGATTCCGCGGCCAGGCCCGCAAGGTCCGGGATGTTGACGTAGACGGAATCGATGGCTTCCTTGCCGAATGCGCCGGCCGCCAGGAGCACCGCGGAGCGGGCGTGCAGCGCAACGGCACGATAGGCGCCGTCGTCGGTGCGGCTGGAGGTGCCGCCGAGGGAGGCGAGCAGGTCCTCGGCTCCCCACATCAGGCCCACCACATTGGGCTCCGCCGCAATGGCGGCGGCGCTAATGATCCCGGCCGCCGTCTCGCACAGCGCGATCACACTGTAGCCCTCGAGCTCCCTGAGCTGGGCGGCGCTTTCGGCCTTGGCGAGCATGATGTGGCGGTACGGGGTGTGCTTGAGGCAGTGCATGTCCTTCTCGAACGCCTCGGTGCCGGCCGGATTGACCCGGATGATGGTGCGGCTCGGGTCCAGTTCCGGGACGTCACCTGCAGAGCCGAGCTGGGCAAGGATGGCGCCGCGGGCACGTTGTTTGTCGGCGGGGGCGACGGCGTCCTCGAGATCCACGATCACGGCATCGGAACGCTCGGAGGCCTTCTGGTAGCGCTCGGGGCGGTCGGCCGGGCAGAACAGCAGGGCAGGGCCCATCAGGAAACTCATGTGTCTTTTCTCCCTTGTTGCACGCGTTCTTTCCGGGCTTCGCTAGCGGCTTCCATATACGCCCCGCGGGTCCACATCAGGCAGCTGCGCGTGGCGAGGGCCACCACCTCGCCGTGCTGGTTCCGGCCGGTGTGCTTCATGGTCACGATGCCCTGTCCCGGCCGGGAGGAGGACAGCCGCTTCCCGGCCACGATTGTCTCCGTGTACAGCGTGTCACCGTGGTACATCGGGTGCGGGAAGGACACATCCGTCATCCCCAGCTGGGCGATGATGGTGCCCTGCGTCAGTTGCGGGACGGACTGCCCCACCACGGTGGCGAGGGTGAACATCGAGTTCATCAGCCGCTGGCCGAAGGGCTGCTCGGCGCTCCACGCGGCGTCGAGGTGCAGCGCCTGGGTGTTCATGGTCATGGTGGTGAACAGGACGTTGTCCGTCTCCGTGACGGTCCGGCCGGGACGGTGCGCGTAGACCACGTCCTCCTCGAGCTCATCGAAGTAGAGGCCTCGCTGTTCGATGACGCGGGGTTCAATCACACGCTGCGGGGTGGTTGTCATACCGTCAGTTCCTGGTCTTCCTCAAAAAGTTCGGCGCCGGTGGCCGCGGCCACGTCCTCCACAGACACGTTGGGGGCCAGCTCGCGGAGCACCAGCCGGGATTTGCCGCCCTCGGTCACGATGTCGATCACAGCGAGGTCGGTGATGATCCGGTCCACGCAGGCTTTGCCGGTCAGCGGGAGCGTGCACTGTTCCACGATCTTCGGCCTGCCGTTCCGGTCCACGTGCTCCATCATCACGATCACCTTTTTGGCGCCGAAGACGAGGTCCATGGCGCCGCCCATGCCCTTGACCATCTTTCCCGGGATCATCCAGTTGGCCAGGTCACCGTTCTGCGCCACCTCCATCGCGCCGAGGACGGCCACATCCACGTGCCCGCCCCGGATCATGCCGAACGACGCGGCGGAATCGAAGAAGGCGGCGCCCTTGTTGACCGTGACGGTTTCCTTGCCGGCGTTGATCAGGTCCGGATCGACCTCGTCCTCCCCCGGGTAGGGCCCGACGCCGAGGATGCCGTTCTCGGAATGCAGCACCACCTCGATGCCGGCGGGAATGTAGTTGGGGATCAGCGTGGGCATCCCGATGCCGAGGTTGACGTACTGGCCGTTGTGCAGTTCCTGCGCCACCCGGGCGGCCAGTTCGTTGCGGGTCCAGCCCTTGATTTCGGGATGTTCGACGGCGGATCGCCGGTATTCGTGGCGGACGGCTTCCGGTCGGGGAGGGGCGCCCTGCGAATTGTTTGTTTCCACGGTTATGCTCCTGCCTGATCTGTTGCTGTGCGGCGGGCGTCGGACACGGCGACGGTACGCTTTTCGATGCGCTTCGCGGCCCCGGGCGCCAGCACGACGCGCTGGACGAAGATGCCGGGCACGTGGACGTGTTCCGGGTCCAGCTCTCCCGGCTCCACGAGTTCCTCAACTTCGGCGATGGTGATCTTCCCGGCCATGGCGCACAGCGGGTTGAAGTTCATCGCGGTGGCGTGGAAGACGAGGTTGCCGTGCCGGTCGCCTTTCCAGGCGTGCACGAGGCCGAAGTCGGGCGTCAGCGATTCTTCCAAAACGTAGTCCGCGCCGTTGAATCTCCGGACTTCCTTCGGTGCCGAGGCGATCGCGACGTTGCCGTCGGCGTCGTACTTCTGCGGCAGTCCGCCGTCGGACACCTGGGTGCCGACGCCGGCCGGCGTGTAGAAGGCGGGAATGCCCGCCCCGCCGGCCCGCAGCTTTTCGGCCAGTGTGCCCTGCGGTGTGAGGACCACCTCGAGTTCGCCGGAGAGGTACTGCCGGGCGAACTCCTTGTTCTCCCCCACGTAGGAGCTGATGGTGCGGCGGATCCGGCCGTCCCGCAGCAGGATGCCCAGCCCCCAGTCGTCGACCCCGCAGTTGTTGCTGACGGTCTCCAGGTCCTTCGTACCGTGCCCGTGCAGGGCATCGATCAGGGCCACCGGAATCCCGCAGAGCCCGAACCCGCCGACGGCGAGTGAGGCGCCGGCGGGGATATCCGCGACGGCCTCGGCAGCGCTGGCAACAACTTTGTTGATCATCAGTGATCCTTCCGGCCTGTTAGAGCCCCAGTTCGCGCGCGATCAGCATCAGCTGGACCTCCGTGGTGCCCTCGCCGACTTCAAGGATCTTGGAGTCGCGGTAGTGGCGCGCCACGGTGAATTCGTTGATGAAGCCATAGCCGCCGAACACCTGGGTGGCGTCCCGCGCGTTGTCCATGGCTGCCTCGCCTGCGACCATCTTAGCGATGGCCGCCTGCGTCTTGAACGGCTTGCCGGCGAGCATCCGGGCGGCCGCGTCGTAGTAGGCCAGCCGGGCCGTGTGGGCGCGTGCTTCCATGCGGGCGATCTTGAACGCGATGGCCTGGTACTTGCCGATGTTCTGCCCGAACGCGCTGCGCTCCTTGGCGTATTTCACCGACTGGTCCACGCAGCCCTGGGCCGCACCAACGGCGAGGGCCGCGATCGCGATCCGGCCCTCATCGAGGATGGACAGGAAGTTCGCGTAGCCGCGGCCCTGCGTGCCGAGGAGGTTGGCCTCCGGGACGTGGACGTTGTTGAGCGTCAGCGGGTGGGTGTCCGAGGCATTCCAGCCGACCTTGTTGTAGGCCTTCTCCGCCTTGAATCCCGGGGTGTTGGTGGGCACCAGGATGGTGGAGATTGCCTTCTTGATGCTGCCGTCCGGGCGCTCTTCCTGGCCGGTCACGGCCGTGACCGTGACGAGCCTGGTGATGTCGGTGCCGGAGTTGGTGATGAACTCCTTGTTGCCGTTGATGACCCAGGTCTTCTCGCCTCCGACGACTTCGAGGCGGGCGGTGGTCTTGGTGCCGCCGGCATCCGAGCCGGCTTCGGGCTCCGTCAGGCCGAAACCGGCGAGCGCCTTGCCCGAGGCCAGGAGCGGCAGCCACTCTTCCTTCTGGGCGTCATTGCCGAAGCGGTGGATCGGCATGGCGCCGAGGGAGACGCCGGCCTCCAGGGTGATCGCGACGGACTGGTCCACGCGGCCGAGCTGTTCCAGCGCCAGGGCCAGGGCGAAGTAGTCCCCGCCCATGCCGCCGAATTCCTCCGGGAACGGCAGGCCGAAGAGGCCCATGTCGGCCATCTGGGAGACCACCTCGTAGGGGAAGCTGTGTTCCTCGTCGTGCTTGGCGGAAACCGGAGCCACCACTTCGTCGGCGAATGCGCGGACGGTGTCGCTGAGGTCCTGGTAATCCTCGCTGAGTTCAAAACTGGGCATCGGGGTAACTCCTTTATCGGGTCTGCGGGTCTGCGGGTCTGTGATCTGGGGAATGGTGCTGAAGCTGTGCTGTTCGGGTGTTACTCCGCCGCGCCCAAGGCGATGACGGCTTCCTCGACCGTGTCCTCGGCCCTGGAAGGCGCCGGGGCGTGAATGGTGGCGAGCACCTGGTCCGCCTTCACGAGGTCGCCGGAGCTGACGCTGATATGCACCGTCCCTGCCAGCGGCGCCACGAGCTGGTGTTCCATCTTCATGGCTTCCACGGAGACCAGCACCTGGCCGGCTTCCACGGTGTCGCCGTTGCTGACGGAGACGGACACTACGGTCCCGGGCATCGGCGAGCGCACGGCCGGGTCCGCGGCGCCCTCTTCCCGTTCGATGGCGGCGAGCACCCGTGCCAGCCTGGTCTCGCGGGTGAGCACCTCAAGCCGGCAGGACCAGCCCTCGTTGCCCACGTAGACGGTCTGTGGATTGCCCTCCGCCGGGTAGTCCTCCCAGACGGCGCCCTGTGCGAACCGCAGTTCCTCGCCGTCGATCGCCAGGAACACGTCATCGCTGGCGAGTCCGATGACGATCACTGTGTGTTCCGGGCCGTCATTGACCCGGACCATGGCGTGGCCCAGGTCCAGGCTGCTCAGCCAGGTGACGGCCACGGTGGCGATTCCCCCGCCCGGAACACCGAAGCTGATCCGCCACGGACCGGGTGCGCCCAGTCGCCAGCCGTTGGTGGTGTCCCAGGGGGATCCCACTGCTGCCGGAGCTTCGGCAAGGACCCAGAACGGCATGGCCGCGGCGATGAGTTCGGCGTCCCCGATGCGGCGGAAGCTGAAGTCCGGCATCTTGCGCTCAATCAGGCCTGTGTCGAGGCGGCCGGCGCGGACGTCGGCGTCGTTGATCAACAGGCGCAGGTATTCGACGTTGGTGTCGATGCCCAGGGCCGTGAACCGCGCAAGGGCCGCGTCCAGCTTGTCCAGCGCAGCGGTGCGGTCCCTGCCCCAGGCGATGACCTTGGCGACCATGGGGTCGTAGGCGCTGGAGATTTCGAGTCCCTTGAGCAATGAGGAATCGATCCGGATGTCCGGGTCGGCGGACGCGGCAGCGAGGGGCGAAGTGAAGGAATCCAGATCGTCCATGCCGGTGAAGATTGTGCCGCGCTCGTCCAGGAGCACCACCTCGCCTCCCGACGGCATGAAGCTCCGTTCCGGGACCTCGGCGTAGACACGCGCTTCCACAGAGTGCCCGGTGAGCACGACGTCGTCCTGGCGGACGGTGAGTTCCTCGCCGGCGGCGATGCGCACCTGCCATTCGACGAGGTCGACGCCGGTGACCATCTCGGTGACGGGGTGCTCCACCTGCAGGCGGGTGTTCATCTCCATAAAGAAGAACTCGTCCGGGGCGTGGTCGGAGACGAGGAATTCCACGGTACCGGCGCCGCTGTAGTTGACACTGCGAGCCGCATTACAGGCGGCGTCGCCGAGGCGGGCCCGGATTTCCGCGCCGTCGTTCATCGCCTCCAGCAGCGGGGAGGGCGCCTCCTCGATGACCTTCTGGTGGCGGCGCTGCAGCGAGCACTCGCGCTCCCCCAGGTGGATGACGTTGCCGTGGTTGTCCGCGAGGACCTGGACCTCGATGTGCCGCGGCGTGAGGACCAGCCGCTCCAGGAACAAGGTGTCGTCACCGAAGGCACTCGCCGCGACCCGGCGGGCGGTAACCAGGGTGGCCTCAAGATCCTCTGGGCGTTCCACGATGTGCATGCCCTTGCCGCCGCCTCCCGCGGAGGGCTTGATGAGCAGCGGGAAGCCCACGCCGGCCGACGCCTCGATGAGCTGGGCGTCCGTCATCCCGGGTTCGGCGACGCCCGGGACCACCGGGACGCCGTAGCCGGTGACGTGGTTCTTGGAGCGGATCTTGTCGCCCATAATGTTCAGGGATTCGACGCCGGGGCCGATGAAGGTGATCCCTGCCTTCTCCAGGGCGCGGGCGAAGTCCACGTTCTCGCTCAGGAAGCCGTAGCCGGGGTGCACGGCCTCGGCGCCGGTGTCGCGGCAGGCCTGGATAATGGCCTCGATCTTGAGGTAGCTCTCCGCGGCGGCGGCCGGGCCGATCCGCACGGCGAGGTCGGCCTCGCGCACGTGGCGGGCCCCGGCGTCGGCGTCGGAATAGACGGCCACCGAACGGATACCCAGGGCGCGCAGGGTGCGGATCACGCGGCAGGCGATCTCGCCGCGGTTGGCGATGAGCACGGTGCCGAACAGCGGCTTGGGGGAGGTTGTAGTCGGCGAAGAAATAGTCACAGCTGGCTCACATCCGGAAAAGGCCGAAGGAGGTCTCCGGCAGCGGGGTGCGGGAGACGACGTCGAGCGCCAGTCCCAGGACGGTGCGGGTATCCGCGGGGTCGATCACGCCGTCATCCCAGAGGCGGGCGGTGGAGTAGTAGGGGCTGCCCTGGTCCTCATACTGGGCCTTGATCGGGGCCTTGAACGCTTCCTCGTCCGCGGCGGACCATTCCTCCCCGCGGGCCTCGTACTGGTCCCGCTTGACGGTGGCCAGCACGCCGGAGGCCTGGTTGCCGCCCATCACCGAGATCCGGGATGCCGGCCACATCCACAGGAAGCGCGGCGAGTAGGCCCTCCCGCACATGGAATAGTTCCCGGCGCCGAAGGACCCGCCGATCACAATGGTCAGCTTGGGCACCCGGGCGGTGGCGACGGCGGTGACCATCTTGGCGCCGTTCTTGGCGATGCCGCCCTGCTCGTAGTCCTTGCCGACCATAAAGCCGGACAGGTTCTGCAGGAAGATCAGCGGGATCCCGCGCTGGTCGCACAGTTCGATGAAGTGCGCGCCTTTGAGCGAGGACTCGCTGAAGAGCACCCCGTTGTTGGCCACGATCCCCACCGGGTGGCCGTGCAGCTTCGCGAAGCCCGTCACCAGGGTGGTGCCGTAGTCCTTCTTGAACTCATGGAAGCGGCTGCCGTCCACCAGCCTGGCGATGACCTCGCGCACGTCGTACTGGGCGTTGACATCGGTGGGGACGGCGCCGTAGAGCTCTTCCGTATCCGCGAGGGGTTCGACGACGGTGTCCACGTCCCAGGCCGGGGCCGCCGGCCGGGGCAGGGTGGAGACGATGTCGCGGACGATCTGGAGGGCATGCTCATCGTTCTCGGCCAGGTGGTCGGTGACGCCGGAGATCCTGGCGTGCACGTCGCCGCCGCCGAGTTCCTCGGCCGTGACGATCTCGCCGATCGCGGCCTTCACCAGGGGCGGGCCGCCCAGGAAGATGGTGCCCTGGTTGCGGACGATCACGGTCTCGTCGCTCATCGCGGGGACGTAGGCGCCGCCGGCGGTGCAGGAACCCATGACGGAGGCGATCTGCGGGATCCGGGCCGCGGACATCTTGGCCTGGTTGAAGAAGATCCGGCCGAAGTGCTCCTTGTCCGGGAAGACCTCGTCCTGTTTGGGCAGGAACGCCCCGCCGGAGTCCACGAGGTAGATGCAGGGCAGCCGGTTCTCCAGTGCGATCTCCTGGGCCCGGAGGTGCTTCTTGACCGTCATCGGGTAATAGGTGCCGCCCTTGACCGTGGCGTCGTTGGAGATGACCAGGACCTGGCGTCCGTGCACGAGGCCGATCCCGGCAATTACCCCGGCGCCGGGCGAATCGTCGTTGTACATGCCGTTGGCTGCCAGCGGTGCGATTTCCAGGAACGGGCTGCCGTCATCGAGCAGCTGGTCGATGCGTTCGCGAGGCAGGAGCTTGCCGCGGGCCACATGGCGTTCCCGGGACTTCTCCGGCCCGCCCAGCGCCGTCGTGGCGAGGCGTTCCTTCAGCTCGCGGGCCAGCCCCAGCTGGGCCTCGCGGTTCGCGGCGAAGGCGGCGCTCGAGGCGTCCACCTGGCTGGCGATTGTCTCCATTGACTGCTTCCGTTCTCGGCCTTGGTGCTGGGGCCCGGCTTCGTGGCCGATCCGGCCACTTCGGTTAGTACCGCATAACTGAGTTTTAGGTTAGTCTCTATTAACTGTGATGTCCAACACAGGGCCATACAAATACGCGGAATTGTGAAACGAAGGATATGCCGGTGACCGAGCCCAGCCAGATGAGCCAGACCGGCACCCAGCCTCCAACGACCCAGCGCAGCCAGGCAAAGGAGAACCGCCGGCAGGCGCTGCTGTCCGCGGCCGCCGCGCTGTTCGCCGTCGACGGCTTCAACCGGGTGTCGCTTGAGGACCTTGGCGCCGCGGCAGGCGTCAGCGGCCCCGCCGTCTACCGGCACTTCGCCGGCAAACAGGCAGTCCTCGGGGCGCTGCTGCTGAGCGTCAGCCAGGAGCTGCTGGACGGCGGCCACCGGGTTATTGCCGAGTCCGACGGCGCCGCAGCGGCCCTTCGCCGCCTGGTGGAGTTCCATGTGGACTTTGCCCTCAGCAACCCCGACGTCATCCGGGTCCAGGACCAGGACTTCAGCAACCTTGCGGACGACGACCAGGCCGAGGTCCGCACACTGCAGCGCAACTATGTGGAGCTCTGGGTCGACGTCCTGGCCGGGCTTCACGCCGGCACCGAGGCCGCCGAACTGCGGATGCGCGCCCACGCCACGTTTGGCCTGATCAACTCCACCCCCCACTCGGTGCGCAGCCACGGGCGCCGGATCGCGGCCAGGCGCGCCCGCCCGCTGCTGGAGAGCATGGCCCTGGCCGCACTGATGGCACCAGCCACGCCCGGTCTCCCCTAGAAATCTCCCATCAGCACCCCCGAGTCGCGCAGTCCGGGGGCACTTTGGCGCGGACACGCCGTGAACTATGACGCCGCCGTCGACCATTGGGCGCAAAGTGCCCCCTGACGGAAACGACCCTGTGCGGAAACAACGCCCGCACAGAACAAGGCTGCCGGCCGCCCCGCCCCCACACACTCGACGGCTCGCCCGTCGGGCCGGCGCAACCCGGGGGCCGGCGCAACCAGGGGGCACTTTGGCGCAGTCCGGGGGCACTTTGGCGCGGACACGCCGTGAACTATGACGCCGCCGTCGACCATTGGGCGCAAAGTGCCCCCGGACGGAAACGACCCTGTGCGGAAACAACGCCCGCACAGAACAAGGCTGCCGGCCGCCCTCCTTATCGGAGGGACAGCCGGCAGCAGTGAGTGCGGGGGCGCCTAAACCATCGCCAGTGCCATGCCCGGATCCGCCAGGATGGCGCCGAGGTCCTGCAGGAAGCGCGAGCCCTGTTCGCCGTCGACCAGCCGGTGGTCGAAGGAGAGGCTGAGCGTCATGACCTGGCGCAGCGCCACCTCGTCCCGGTACTCCCAGGGCATCTTCCGCACCGCGCCGAGGGCCAGGATGGCGGCCTCGCCGGGGTTGAGGATGGGGGTGCCGGAGTCGATGCCGAACACGCCGATGTTGGTGATGGAGATGGTGCCGCCAGAGAGGTTGGCCGGGCTGGTCTTGCCGGCCCGCGCCGTGTCCGTCAGTTCGGTGAGCGCCGTTGAGAGCTCCATCAGGGACATCCGGTCCGCATCCTTGATGTTCGGGACGGTAAGGCCGCGTGGAGTAGCGGCCGCAATGCCCAGGTTCACGTAGTTGTACTGGACGATCTCCTGCTTCGCCTCGTCCCAGCGGGTGTTGAGCGTCGGGTGGTTGCGCAGTGCGATCAGCACGGCCTTGGCCACGATGGTCAGCGGCGTGAGCTTGTAGCCGGCAAACGCGCGGCTACCCTTCAGCCGGGCCAGCAGTTCCATGGTGGGGGTGACGTCGATGGTCAGGAATTCGGTCACGTGCGGTGCGGTGAAGGCACTGGACACCATGGCGGCGGCGGTGAACTTGCGCACGCCCTTGATCGGCGTCCGCGTCTCCCGGGCACCCGGCGCGGGGGCCGGACCGGCAGCGGGTGTTCCGGCGACGTCCCGGGGCGCAACCGGCAGGTCTCCCACGCCGACAACGTTGCGCACATCGTCGCGGGTGATGAGCCCGTGCTCACCTGAACCGGTGACGGCTTCGAGGTCGACGCCGAGATCCTTGGCCAGCTTGCGGACCGGCGGGGTGGACCGCGGGCGCTCGGCGGAACGGATCCCGCCGGGCCCGGCCGCCGGGGCCTCGACCGGCTCGACCACCGGGGCGGCCTGAACCACCGGGGCGGTTTCGACGCGCTCAAGCACCGGGGCCGCAAAGCTGCGGGCCCGGCGGGCCGGACGGCCGGAGCCTTCCAGGACGGCGCCGTACCCGACGAGGTTGGGTTCGCGCTTGGCAGCCGGCTCCCCGGAGCCGCCGTCGTCGCCCTCAACCTCGAAGGAAACAATGGGCTTGCCGACCTCCACGACGGTGCCCGGCTGTTCGTGCAGCGCGGTGATCACGCCGGCGAACGGCGAGGGAAGCTCGACGACGGCCTTGGCCGTCTCCACCTCCGCGATGATCTGGTTGAGCGCGACGGTGTCCCCCACCGCGACCTTCCACGCGACGATTTCCGATTCAGTGAGACCCTCACCGAGGTCCGGGAGCCTGAATTCCTTGATCATGGTGGCGGTCATCCTTCCAGCCCGCTCAGGGAGTTGGGACGGCCCAGGGCACGGTCGACGCCGTCCAGGATCCGGTCCAGACCCGGCAGGTGGTGCAATTCGAGCTTTGAGTTGGGGTACGGGACGTCGAAACCGGTAACCCGGACCGGGGCGGCTTCGAGATGGTAGAAACAGCGTTCAGTGATGCTCGCGGCGACTTCGGCGCCGATGCCGCCGGACTGGGAGGCTTCATGCGTGATGACGAGCCGTCCGGTCTTCCGGACCGAGGCCTCCAGGGTGGCGAAGTCCAGCGGGGACAGTGAGCGCAGGTCGATGACCTCGACGGAGACGCCTTCATCGGCGGCGGCGAGGGCGGCATCCTTGGCGGTTTTCACGAGCGGGCCATAGGCAACGAGGGTGACGTCACTGCCTTCGGTGACCACGCGGGCCTTCTCCATGGACAGGGCGGCGCTGAGGCTGAGGGACTCGTCCACGTCGCCCTTGTCGTGGTAGCGGCGCTTCGGTTCGAAGTAGAGCACAGGGTCATCCGAGGCGATGGCCTGCTGGATCATCGTGAAGGCATCCTGCGGGTTGGACACGGAGATCACGCGCAGGCCCGAGGTGTGGGTGAAGTAGGCCTCGGGTGATTCGGAGTGGTGTTCAGGTGAGCCGATGCCGCCGCCGAAGGGCACGCGGATGGTGATGGGCATCTTGACGGCGCCCTGGGTGCGGTAGTGCATCTTGGCGAGCTGGCTGACGATCTGGTCAAACGCCGGGTAGATGAAGCCGTCGAACTGGATCTCCACCACCGGCCGGTAGCCGCGGTAAGCCAGGCCGACGGCGGTGCCCATGATGCCGGATTCGGCGAGCGGGGTGTCCACGACGCGGTGCTTGCCGAAGTCCTTCTGCAGGCCGTCGGTCACACGGAAGACGCCGCCGAGGGCGCCGATGTCCTCTCCCATGAGGATCACCTTGGGATCGTTTTCCAGGGACTTGCGCAGGCCCGAATTGATGGCTCGGGCAAAGGTCATCTGCGTCATCAGCGTGCACCTTCTTCAGAAGCGGCTTCTGCGGGATCGCCGAAGGAAGCCAGGTAACGGGAATAGTGGTCCTGCTGGCGGTCCAGCGAGGAATTGGGCGTGCTGTAGACGTTCTTGAAGATGTCCATCGGCTGCGGCTCTGGCATGTTGATAACGCCGGCGCGCATGTCCCTGGCGACGGCGTCCGCCTTGGCTGCGACGGCCGCCTCGAGTTCTTCGGTGAGCAGCCCCTTGCGTTCCAGCAGCGACTTGAGCCGGGCGATCGGGTCTTTGGCAGCCCAGTCCTCGAGCTCGTTGGCGTCGCGGTATTTGGTGGGGTCATCCGCCGTCGTGTGCGGACCCATGCGGTAGGTGACGGCCTCGATGAACGTGGGGCCGCCGCCGCGGCGTGCACGGTCGGTGGCGATGCGCGTTGCAGCCATCACGGCGAGGACGTCGTTGCCGTCCACCCGCATGCTGGGGATGCCGAATCCTGCGGCGCGGTCCGCGATCTGGATGTGGGACTGCAGCCGGACGGGCTCGGAGATGGCCCAGTGGTTGTTCTGGCAGAAGAAGATCACCGGGGACTGGAAGCTGGCGGCGAAAACCAGGGCTTCGTTGACGTCGCCCTCACTCGTGGCGCCGTCGCCGAAGTAGGCCACGGCGACTGAATCGGCGCCGTCGTTCTGGATGCCCATGGCGTAGCCGGTGGCATGAAGCGTCTGCGCGCCGATAATAATCTGCTGCGTTGCCACATTCACTGTGTAGGGGTCCCAGCCGGCCAGAGCGTTGCCCCGCCAGGCCTTCACGATGTCCTCCGGGTTTACCCCGCGGCAGTAGGCTACGCCGTTGTCGCGGTAGCTGGGGAAGACGAAATCGTCGTCGCGGAGGGCCCGCGCCGAGCCGATCTGGGATGCTTCCTGGCCCAGCAGCGGGGGCCAGAGGGCAAGCTCGCCCTGGCGCTGCAGGGCGGTGGCCTCGGTGTCGATCCGGCGGATGACCACCATGTCTTCGTAGAGCGCACCAAGCTGTTCGTCGCTGACATCCTGGACCCAGGGGTCGAATTCGGGATGGCTGACACGTTCACCCGCGGGGGTGATGAGCTGAACGAGGTCCCCGCCCGTCCGCCTGTTTGATTCTGTACTGTTCCCGGGGCCGCCGGCGGCAATGCCGCCCTTGCCCGCGTCGTCGGTAAACACAGTTGTCCGCACCTTCTGACGTCGTCTGACCGGAACTCGCAGGACTCGTGATCCCGCTGCGCGCCAGCCGCCCGGGCGCCGTTGCCCCGGATAGTTGTGACCCTACTCACAATGCCCATTGGGTACAACCACCCGCCAATAGGTTGAGCATTCTGCACTGTCCGGGGTCAAGCGGCCGTGCTAATCTTGCGCATTATGCAACCCTTGGATGGCACTGACACCCGCCTGCTTTCGGCCATGGCCGGAGACCCCCGGCGAACTGTTGTGGCACTGGCCCAAAAGCTTGGATTGTCCCGGAATACGGTCCAGGCCCGGATGGCCCAGCTGGAGAAGAAACACGTGTTCCTTTCCTTTGAGCGGCGCATTAATCCGGCCGCACTGGGCTACCCTCTGATGGCCTTCATCTCCGTGCATGTCCAGCAGCAAAAACTCGGCCAACTGGCGGAGGAACTGGCTGGTATCCCGGAGATCCTGGAGGGCTACGGCCTCACGGGCTCGGCGGACCTTCTTCTCCGGGTGGTGGCGCTCGACGCCGAGGACCTCTTCCGGATCAACGGCAAGATCCTGTCCTGTAACGGCGTGGACCGGACGGACACCGCCCTGGCCATGGGTGAGCTCATCCCGTTCAGGATCCAGCCGCTGCTCGAGCGGGGCTCCGCGGAACGCTGACCGCCCGACGGCGCCAACGCTGCCCGCCCGACGGCGCCGCGAACCGCGGGAGGGAGCGGTGGCCGCCGGACAAACGGCAGGAGCTCCCGCGCACTGGCACGGGAGCTCCTGTCGTTTCGCCGGCTGACTGCGCCGGCACTTCGGTACTTAGTGGTCGGTGGCCTTCTCGGCACCCACACCCGTGAGGGAACGGACTTCCATTTCGGCCTGCTTGGTGGTGTCTTCCAGCTTCTTGTCCAGCACCGAACCGAGCCAGCCCAGGAAGAACGCGAGCGGGATGGAGACGATGCCGGGGTTGCTGAGCGGGAAGATTGCAAAGTTGGCGCCCGGGATCATGGACGTCTTGGCACCCGAGACCACCGGGGACAGCGCGATCAGGATGATCGCGGAGCCGAGCCCGCCGTACATGCTCCAGATGGCGCCCTGGGTGGTGAACTTGCGCCAGAACAGCGAGTACAGAATGGTCGGCAGGTTGGCCGAGGCCGCCACCGCGAAGGCAAGCGCCACCAGGAACGCCACGTTCTGGCCGTTGGCGAAGATGCCGCCGACGATGGCCAGCAGGCCGATGACGACCACGGTGCGCCGCGCCACCTTGACCTCGGTGGCGGCGTCGGCCTTGCCCTTGGCAATAACGCTGGCATAGATGTCGTGGGCGAACGATGCCGCCGCGGTGATCGTCAGTCCGGCGACGACTGCCAGGATGGTGGCGAAGGCCACCGCCGAGATGAAGCCGAGTAGCAGCGGCCCACCGAGGTGGAACGCCAGCAGCGGTGCGGCGGAGTTGACGCCGCCCGGGGCACCCTTGATCGTTTCAGCGCCCACCAGCGCCGCGGCACCGAAGCCCAGAACCAGGGTGAACAGGTAGAACAGGCCGATCAGCCAGATGGACCAGACCACGGACTTGCGGGCTTCCTTGGCGGTGGGGACCGTGTAGAAGCGCATCAGGACGTGGGGCAGGGCCGCGGTGCCGAGCACGAGGGCCAGCGCCAGGGACATGAAGTCGATCTTGGAGGTTTCAGACTTGCCGTACTGCAGGCCCGGGTTAAGGAGGTTCTGGTTGCCGGAGGCTTCCACCGCGCCTCCCAGCAGGGAGGAAAGGTTGAAGCCGTAGATGGCGAGGACCCAGAGGGTCATCACGGCTGCTCCCGCAATCAGTAGCACGGCCTTGATGATCTGGACCCAGGTGGTGCCCTTCATGCCGCCGATCAGTACATACATGATCATCAGCGCGCCGACGACGATGATCACCAGGGCCTGTCCGCCCCAGTCGCTGATGCCCAGGAGCAGGGAGATCAGGGTGCCCGCTCCGGCCATCTGGGCCAGGAGGTAGAAGAAACAGACCACCAGGGTGGAGATGGCCGCCGCGATGCGCACGGGGCGCTGCTTGAGCCGGAAGGAGAGGACATCGGCCATGGTGAACTTGCCGGTGTTGCGCAGCAGTTCAGCCACGAGCAGCAGGGCGACCAGCCAGGCAACAAGGAAGCCGATGGAGTACATAAAGCCGTCGTAGCCGTTGATGGCGATGGCGCCGGTGATCCCCAGGAACGAGGCCGCCGAGAGGTAGTCGCCTGCGATGGCGGTGCCGTTCTGAGATCCGGTGAAGGACCGTCCGGCGGCGTAGTAGTCGGCGGCCGTCTTGTTGTTCTTGCTTGCCTTGACCACGATGATCATCGTGATCGCCACGAACAGGGCGAAGATGCCCATGTTCAGCAGCGTGGTGTCCTTGAGATCCGCAACGATCACTGCGGGAACCATAAACGTCATTTCTCTACCCCGCTGATCTGGTTGCCGTGCTTGTCGAATTCGTGGCCTTCGATTTCGTGGCGGATTTCGGCGGCGATCGGGTCAAGCTTCCGGTTGGAGTAGCTGACGTACCAGCCTGTGATGGCGAACGTGGACACGAACTGCAGCAGGCCCATGATCAGGCCGACGTTGATGTTGCCCCAGACCTTGGTGGACATAAAGCCCACGGCGTAGTCGGCCAGCAGAACATAAGCGAAGTACCAGAGCAAAAACGCAATGGCCATCGGAAAGACAAAGCTGCGGTGACGTTTGCGAAGTTCCTGGAACCGCTCCGTCGACTGGACTTCTTTGAAGTCCACGGCCGCCGCGGCGTCCGTTTCTTGGGCTTCGTGACCCATCGTTCCTCCTCATTGAGACTGGTGAGCCCACACCGGCTGCGCTGGTCTTCTCGAAACAGTCTTCCGGCCAATGTGACTGCAATCACTGTGCATCGTGATGCGCCTAACAATCCACAGCCGCCGTACCCTGCGTCGCTCAGCGGTCAGGATGCTGCGCCCAGCGGCACCTGAAGTACGGCCCGGCACCTCATGCGGGGGTGCCCGCGCTACGCTGGGCCCATGCCGGACTCTCCCCTGTTCACCGCCGCCGCCGTCGCCGTGATCGCGATGGCGATCGCCGTCGTCGTCGCCGTGGGGCTCAAGGTCCTGCGTTCCTTCCGGGAGCTGGGCACCGACGCGGAACAGGCCACCTACAAGACGCTGCACGCGGCCTCCCGTGCCGGGCAGCACCTGCGGACCGGGCTCAACCCGGCGGGCGCCGCCAAGGCCAGCCGGCAGCTGCGCAGCCTGCTGGGCAGCGACGCGCTGGCGATCACGGACACCACGGGGGTGCTCGCGTGGGACGGGGCCGGCGAGGAGCTCAGTCCCGTGCTGATGGAGCTCGCCGTCGGGGTGCTCGACGGCGGCCACACCGCCGTCATCCCGGCCGGCGAGGTCCAGGAACTCGCCCAGACCACGGGCGTGGTTCCGGCCCGGCCGGTGGTGGAGCGCGCTGCGGTCATCGCCCCGATCAAGGCCGGTACCCGGGTGGTCGGCGTCGTGGCGGCATTCGCGCCGTCGGCCGGCGCAGGACTGGTCCGCGCCACCAGCGAAGTGGCCGACTGGGTCGCCGCGCAGGTGGAACTGGCCGAACTCGATGCCTCCCGCACCCTGCTGATGGAGGCCGAGGTGCGTGCGCTCCGGGCCCAGATCAGCCCGCACTTCATCTACAACTCGCTCAACGCAATCGCCTCCTTCATCAACACCGATCCGGTGCGGGCGCGCGAGCTCGTGGTGGAGTTTGCCGACTTCACCCGCTACTCCTTCCGCCGGCACGGTGACTTCACCACCCTGGCCGAGGAGCTTCGCTGCATCGACCGCTACCTGCTCCTGGAACGCGCCCGGTTCGGGGACCGCGTGCAGGTCAGCCTGCGGATCGCGCCCGAGGTGCTCAGCACCGTGATCCCGTTCCTGAGCCTCCAGCCGCTCGTGGAAAACGCGGTCCGGCACGGCCTGGAGGCCAAGGAAGGTCCGGGCCACATCTCGATTACGGCCAACGACTCCGGCGCCTTCGCCGAGGTGACGATCGAGGACGACGGCGTGGGCATGGACCCCGAACAGCTGCGGGCCGTACTCGCCGGGCACAGCGACGGCGACCACGTGGGACTGCGCAACGTCGACACCCGGCTGCGGCAGGTTTACGGCGAGGACAACGGGCTGGTTATCGAGACGGCACCGGGCGAAGGGACCCTGATCACCATGCGGGTACCCAAATCCCAGCCCCGTCACGATGCCTGAGCCTGCGGCTCATGGCTGCGGCGCTACTCTAGAAGCATGATTAATGTCCTCGTCGCCGACGACGAGTTGCCCGCCGTTGAGGAACTGGCCTTCCTGCTCGGCCGGGATGACCGGATCGGCACCATTTACCGGGCTTCCTCCGGTGCCGAGGCCCTGCGCGCCCTCGAGGCCGAGGACGTCGACGCCGTCTTCCTCGACATTCATATGCCCGCCCTCTCCGGGCTGGACATTGCCCGGGTCATTTCCCGCAGCGCACACCCGCCCGCCGTCGTGTTCGTAACGGCCGACGAGGACTGCGCCCTGGAGGCGTTCGAGCTGGCCGCGGTGGACTACCTGCTGAAACCCCTGCGCGCCGAGCGGCTGTCGAAGTCGATTGGACGAATCTGCGATCTGCTCAAGGACGGCGCGAAGGCACCGGAAATGATCACAGTGGACCTCGGCGGCACCACCAAGATGATCATGCGCGAGGATGTCACCTACGTCCAGGCCCAGGGTGACTACGCCAGGCTCCACACCGCCGACGCGAGCTACCTGATCCGGGTCCCGCTGGCCGATCTCGAACAGCAATGGGCCGACGCCGGGTTCATCCGCACGCACCGCTCCTACCTGATCGCCCTGAACCACGTCAGCCACATGAAGCTTGCCGCGGCGAGCCCCAGCGTGACCGTGGCCGGGGCGGAACTGCCGATCAGCCGGCGGCACCTGCCGTCCGTGCGGGAGAAGCTTGAAGCGACCCGGATCCGGCCGCAGGCATGACCCGCGTCCGGGTTACGGCCCCCCGCAGGGCTGCACAGAACGGCACGGCGCTGCCCGCGGTGCGCTCGGCCGCCGCCACACGTGAAGCCGCCGAGGAGTCCGACGCCGGCCAGGTGTTCGTCCGCTCGCTGATCCGCTCGCAGCTGCGGCTGGCGATCGTGGTGGCCGGCGGTTTCCTGTCCATCCTGCTCGCCTTCCCGCTGATGCTGGGACTTGTCCCCGGGCTCGCGGAATCGACGATCGCCGGCCTTCCCTTCGACTGGGTCCTGCTCGGTGCCGGCATCTATCCCGTGGTGGGGCTTAGCGCCTGGCTGTACATCCGGACCGCGGCGCGGAACGAGGCCCGCTACCGGGACCTCGTCGGCGACAAGTGAGGCGCCGGTGAATCCGGTCGTCGGCATCGCGGCGTTCGCCGCCGTCTCGCTGGCCACCGCCGCCATCGGGTTCTACGGGCTAAGGATCTCGCGCACCACCGGGGACTTCTACGTGGCGTCCCGCACGGTCCGGCCGTGGTGGAACGCCTCGGCGATCGGGGGCGAGTACCTCTCCGCCGCCAGTTTCCTCGGCGTGGCCGGACTCATCCTGCTCTCCGGCACGGACGCCCTGTGGTTCCCCGTGGGGTACACGGCCGGGTACCTCATGCTGCTGCTGTTCGTGGCCGCCCCCCTGCGCCGCTCCGGCGCGTACACGATTCCGGATTTCACCGAGGCACGGCTCGACTCACGGGCGGCACGCCGCGTCACTAGCGTCGTGGTGGTGATGGTCGGCTGGCTCTACATCGTCCCCCAACTCCACGGCGCGGCGCTGGCCATCCGGATCACCACCGGCCTGCCGGCCTGGGTGGGGCAGGTGGCGGTGGTCGCCGTCGTCTGCATCACCGTCATTGCGGGCGGGATGCGCTCCATCACCTTCGTCCAGGCGTTCCAGTACTGGCTGAAACTGACGGCGCTGGCCGTGCCGATCCTCTTCATCCTGTTCGTCCTGGCCGGCACCGGGGCCCCCGCCGTGGCCGAGGCTTCCGTGAACCCCACGGCAGCTCCCCCGGCCGGGCCGTACCAGAACATCTCCCTGCTGGTGGCGCTGCTGTTCGGCACGCTGGGGCTGCCGCATGTGCTCGTGCGCTTCTACACGAACCCGGACGGGCAGTCGGCCCGCCGGACCACGCTGATTGTCCTGGGACTGCTCTCGGTCTTCTACCTGTTCCCGACGGCGTACGGCCTGATCGGGCGGATCTTCGCCCCGGGGCTGGCCCAGAGCGGGCAGGCCGATGCACTTGTGCTGCTGCTGCCGGGCCGGATGATCGGTGGAATGGCCGGCGACCTGCTCACCGCCCTGGTGGTGGCCGGAGCGTTCGCGGCGTTCCTGTCGACGACGTCCGGGCTGGTGGTCTCGCTCGCCGGTGTGATCAGCCAGGACGTGCTGGGCGGCAGCGTGCGCGGCTTCCGCTGGGCGGCGCTCATTTCCGCCGTTGTGCCGCTGGGGATCGCATCCATGACTGATTCGCTCGCGCTGGCCGGCAGCGTCGGGATGGTGTTCGCGTTCACCGCGTCCACGATTTGCCCTGTGCTGCTGCTGGGCATCTGGTGGCGGGGGCTCACGGATACGGGGGCAATCGCCGGCATGGTGACCGGTGCTGTGCTGTGCGGCGGCGCCATGGTGGCCGGAGCCGTCGTGGGCGCCGCCGGGACGCCGTCGTGGCTCGCCCAACCCGCCGCGTGGACGGTGCCGGCAGCGTTCGCCGTTATGGTCCTGGTGTCCCGGGCGACCAAGGACCGGGTGCCGCGGACGATCACCCGGCTGATGACCAGGCTGCACACCCCGGAACGGCCGCTCGCGACCGAGCGCTAGCGACGTCAGTCGATCGTGGACATCAGTTCGACGACGCGGTCCAGGAAGGCGTCCACCTGGCTTTCCTCGTACCCGTCGCGGCCTATGGTGGGGCGGAAGACGGCGCGCCGGACGTTGTCCACGCTCAGCGGCTTGTCCTGCTCGAGGTAGCCGATCAGCTCATGGCACAAGTCGTCCACGTCGGTGGTGTTGTAGCTGCGGACCTTGGCTTTGACGGGGCGCCGGAAGCGCTGGCCGTCAGGGCGGTGCAGACGCCCGCGGAGCAGTCCGGCGAGCCTGCCGATTTCGCGGAGCCAGGCTTCCTCGCCGCGCTCGGCGACCAGTTCATCGCGTTCCCGCCGGGCCAGGGCATCCTCGAGGCGGTCCAGCGCGGCGTCCACGCCGGCGGCGGCATAGCCGCCCTTGACTGGATCGAAGGAGACGGCCCTTACATCGGCGCTCCTGACCGGGCGGCCCGCGGTTCTCGGGGTCTCGAAGGACACCCGTGCGCGCTGCAGGAACTGATCGACCTGCTTGGCGTTGTAGCCGTATTCGTTCCGCTGCACGCGGTCAAAGGAAGCAGGAATCTGCCGTTGAATGTCCACTGTAACTATGTTCCTTCAATGCCGTTCGGCTGGTTTGCTCGGCACCATTCTAGTGGCCGGACGTTGGAGCGAAATTGGAAATGGGAGGGCCTAGACTCCGGCCATGGCCGAGAAGAGGATGAAGGCCACCGGGGAAGCAAAAACGATCGAGTCCAGCCGGTCCATAAAGCCGCCGTGCCCGGGCAGGATGCTGCTCATGTCCTTGATGCCCAGTTCACGCTTGACCATGGATTCGGAGAGGTCGCCGGCCGTGGCGGCGGCGACCATGCCCACGGCCAGTACAACACCGACCCACCAGGGCTTGTCCAGCAGGAAGACGGCGGCGGGCACACCAACGACGATCGCACCGGCGATGGAGCCGCCAAAGCCTTCCCAGGACTTCTTCGGGCTGATCTTAGGGGCCATCGGGTGTTTGCCGAGCGACGCGCCCACCAGATAGCCGAAGGTGTCGTTTGAAACGACGAGCAGCAGGAGGGTGGCGATCTGCCACGCACCCGGCGGCACCACGCCGTCGGGCCAGAGGCCTACCGGCGCCACCCCCACAGTGGTATGCAGTGGCAGCACCGCGAAGCTGATCAGGAACGGCACCCAGGCCAGGGTAAAGACACCGGCAAAGATGCTGCGCGCGGACCCGGCCGCGCCTTCAAGGGAACGCCACAGCAGCACCGCCACACTGCTGAGCAGCATGGCGAACAGCAGGCTTTCCACACCGCCGAAGTAGGCGGCTGCCGGCATTGCGGCGGTGCCGGTCATCACCGGAACAATCGGCAGCCGGGTTCCCGAGGTTTCCAGGGCCCGGAAGATTTCCCAGACGCCGAAGACCGCGAACGCGGTGACGGTCAGCACAAAGACCAGCGGGAGGAAGATCAGGCCGCCCAGAACGGAAATGAGCATAACAAGGCCCACCGCGGTGGCGGCAGGAAGGTTCCTGCCGGCTTTGGGTGTGGGATTCGTCCATACTTTCCCCCGCCCCCGGACTCGCGGTCCGGGGGCCTGCTGTTCTTCCCCCATCAGACCTCGAGCAGCTCGGCTTCCTTGCGCTTGAGCAGCTCGTCGATGCCGTCCACATGGGCCTTGGTCATGGCGTCGAGTTCCTTTTCGCCGCGGCTGCCCTCGTCCTCGCCGGCGTCGCCGTCCTTGACCAGCTTGTCCAGGGTCTCCTTGGCCTTGCGGCGGATGTTGCGGATGGAGACCTTGGCGTCCTCGCCCTTGGACTTAACGATCTTGACGTATTCCTTGCGGCGCTCCTGGGTGAGGTCCGGGATGGTGATCCGGATGACGTTGCCGTCGTTGGAGGGGTTGGCTCCCACCTCGGAATCGCTGAGGGCGCGTTCGATGTCGCGCAGGGCGGTCTTATCGAAGGGCGTGATCAGGATGGTGCGGGCGTCCGGGATGGCAAAAGAGGCCAGCTGCTGCAGCGGCGTGGGTGAGCCGTAGTAGTCCACCAGGACCTTGTTGTACAGGCCAGGGTTGGCGCGGCCGGTACGGATCGAGGCGAAGTCTTCCTTGGCTACTTCAACCGCCTTGTCCATCTTGTCCCCGGCTTCGAGCAAGGTTTCTTCGATCACGGTCTCTCCTCAGAAATTTGGTGCACCCGCCGCCGGCGGGGCACTGAACGGTCTATGGTCCGGCGGTGTCTTCCACCTGGCGGCCCCCGACCCCGGGGGCGCCGAACTGTCCTGAAAACATCCTAGCCGCTGCTAGGGGGTGACTACGGTGCCCAGGTCCTCGCCGCGGATGGCGCGGGTGACGTTTCCTTCGCCTTCCATGCCGAACACCACCATGGTCAGGTTGTTGTCCTTGCACATGGTCATGGCGGTCTGGTCCATCACGCGGATGTCGCGGCGCAGGGCCTCGTCGTAGCTGAGGTGGTGGAGCTTCTCGGCCGTGGGGTCCTTCTTCGGGTCGGCGGTGTAGACGCCGTCGACGCCGCTCTTGGCCATCAGGACGACGTCGGCGTGGACCTCCAGGGCGCGCTGCGCGGCCACGGTGTCCGTGGAGAAGTAGGGCAGTCCGGCGCCGGCGCCGAAGATGACAACTCGGCCCTTTTCCATGTGCCGGATGGCGCGGCGCGGAATGTACGCCTCGGCGACCTGGCCCATCGTGATGGCGCTCTGCACGCGGGTTTCCACGCCTGCCTGTTCCAGGAAGTCCTGGAGCGCGAGGCAGTTCATGACGGTACCGAGCATCCCCATGTAGTCTGCGCGGGAGCGGTCCATGCCGCTCTGCGACAGTTCGGCGCCGCGGAAGAAGTTTCCGCCGCCGACGACGATTGCGACCTCGACGTCGGGGACTGCGGCTGCGATCTGCCTGGCCACGCCGCGGACGGTATCCGGGTCAACGCCCAGCTTCCCGCCGCCGAAGACCTCGCCGGAAAGCTTCAACAAAACTCGGCGCCGGCTCTTCTTCGGCTGGGCTGAAGTGGTGACGGTTTCCATGGTGCCTTCCCGTTGGTGAACTCTGAAAAGAGGTTATCGTGCCCGGGGCAAAAGGCGTCATTCCGCCCGGTTGAGAGGGGGCGCCCCGGATGCATGCAAAAGGGGCGGCCACCGCAGTGACCACCCCCTCAGCGTGAATGACTATTTTCTGGCTAAGAACCGACGCGGAAACGCGCGAATGAGGTGCCCTTGACGCCAGCCTCTTCGAGGATCTGGGCGACGGACTTCTTGGCATCCTTGGCGAATGCCTGGTCCAGGAGGACCTCGCCCTTGTAGAAGCCCGTAACGCGGCCTTCCACGATCTTGGTCATTGCAGCCTCGGGCTTGCCTTCAGCCTTGGCTGTTTCCTCGGCGATGCGACGCTCGGACTCGACCAGCGCGGCCGGAACATCCTCGCGGGCGAGGTAGTTCGGGGACATCGCGGCGATGTGAACGGCAACGTCGTGGGCTGCAGTGGTTGCTGCTTCGCCTTCGCCGTCAACAGCGAACAGGACGCCGACCTGGGCCGGGAGGTCCTTGGAGGTCTTGTGCAGGTAAGCGTCGACCGTTGCGCCCTCGATGCGGGAGATGCGGCGGACAACAACCTTCTCGCCCAGAACGGCGCCCTCCTCGATGACAACCTCGGACAGCGGCTTGCCGTCGACCTCGGTGGCCAGCAGGGTCTCGAGGTCGGCTGCGCCGGACTCGACTGCAACGGCGAGGACCTTGTCGGCGAGCTGGATGAACTTGTCAGCCTTGGCGACAAAGTCGGTCTCGCAGTTAACTTCGATCATCACGCCGACGCCGCCGTCGATCCTGGCGGCAACCAGGCCTTCAGCGGTGGAGCGGCCTTCGCGCTTGGTAGCGCCCTTCAGGCCCTTGATGCGGATGATTTCGATGGCCTTCTCGGCGTCACCGTTGGCTTCGTCAAGAGCCTTCTTGACATCCATCATGCCGGCGCCCGTGCGCTCGCGCAGAGCCTTGATATCAGCGGCAGTGTAGTTCGCCATGTGAACCCCTCTGTCTAGAAATTTTATGTGGTGTACGGACCGACAGGACGGCTGCTCACCCGGTGAGCGGCCATCCTGTCGGTACCCCCTGCGCCGCGGGCGGCGAGTGGGGAGATCCAGATTTATTTGTCAGCTGAGCTGGCAGATTGCCTTACTGGCTACTTGGTGTCGCCGGCGGCGTCGTCAGCAGCTTCGGTTGCCTCGGCAGCTGCCGGGGCTTCCTCTGCAGCGGCAGCAGGTGCCTCTTCGGCGGCCGGAGCAGCTTCAGCGGCGGGTGCCTCTTCGGCGGCCGGAGCGGCAGCAGCCGCTTCGGTCTTGCTGCCTTCGAGGAGCTCGCGCTCCCACTCGGCCAGCGGCTCTTCCGGAGCTTCCGTGGTGCCGGTGGCGCGCTGGTTGCGGGCGATGAGGCCCTCGGCAACGGCGTCAGCAACAACGCGGGTCAGCAGGTTGACGGAGCGGATGGCGTCGTCGTTGCCCGGGATCGGGAAATCGACTTCGTCGGGATCGCAGTTGGTGTCCAGGATGGCAACAACCGGGATGTTCAGCTTCTTGGCCTCGTCGACAGCAAGGTGTTCCTTCTTGGTGTCAACGATCCACAGCGCGGAAGGCGCCTTGGTCAGGTTGCGGATACCACCGAGGTTGGTTTCCAGCTTGGTGAGTTCGCGGCGAAGGAGCAGCAGTTCCTTCTTCGTGTAAGCGGAACCGGCGACGTCGTCGAAGTCGATCTCTTCCAGTTCCTTCATGCGCTGGATGCGCTTGGAGACGGTCTGGAAGTTGGTCAGCATACCGCCGAGCCAACGCTGGTTGACGTACGGCTGGCCAACGCGGGTGGCCTGCTCGGCGATGGATTCCTGCGCCTGCTTCTTGGTGCCGACGAAGAGAACGGTGCCGCCGTGTGCAACGGTGGCCTTCACGAACTCGTAGGCACGGTCGATGTAGGACAGCGACTGCTGCAGGTCAATGATGTAGATGCCATTGCGCTCCGTGAAGATGAATCGCTTCATCTTCGGGTTCCAACGGCGGGTCTGGTGTCCAAAGTGGACGCCGCTGTCAAGCAGCTGGCGCATAGTTACGACGGGCATGCCGGCGCTCCTTCCGGCAGGTCATTCATGAGAGAGCCCATGAGCTCTCTTACCCTGCCAATAGTTGACGGTTAATTAGCACCACCCAGGCGGGCGGCACTCCTGGCATCCACTGCGCTTCTTATCCGGACCACAAGGGCCGGACCGCAAGAGGCGCAGTCCTCCGCACGCTGAAGAGTTGAAGCTTCGAATGAGGAGGGCTGGATACGCGTAGTCAGCCACTGCTCCCCCGCACCCCTGAATGAGGCGTGCCGGCTACGACAATCTAAATTGAACGAGCGTGAGGGCACAGCAAACTGCTCTACCAAGTGTACTACAGGGGCACCGCCGGATTGGACGGTTTCACGGTGCTGGCAGCGGACTCTCCGAGCGCCTATCCACATGGCGCAGCAGGGTACTTTTGTACGCCCCGCACCCCCGGCAGGCTGGGTCCATGAAGACTGGACCCACCCGGGCAATCCTCACGGCCATACTCGTGGCGTTCTCCCCGGCGGCGGCCGCCGCTCCCGCGCCGGCACCCATGCAGCCGAAGGCGCCTTCCGCCTGGGGCTGGCCGCTGAGCCCAAGGCCGGCGGTGCTGCGGGCGTTTGATCCGCCGGCCAAGCCGTGGCTGAGCGGTCACCGCGGTGTTGACCTCCGCGCCGCTTACGACGGCGCACCGGTCGCCTCGCCGGCGTCCGGGACCGTGAGCTTTGTCGGCGTGGTGGTGGACCGGCCCGTCATCACCGTGGACCATGGCAACGGGCTGCGCAGCAGCTTCGAGCCCGTGGAGAGCGGCCTCACGGCGGGGTCCGCCGTGGCCGCGGGCGACACCCTCGGGCTGGTACGGGCTGGCCACTGCGGCCAGGTGCCGTGCACCCATTGGGGCGTGCGGCGCGGAGCGGAGTATCTGGATCCGCTGGCATTCGTGATGGACCTCAGGCCCTCGGTGCTGCTGCCGGTGGTGCCGGAATCCGAGCGGTGAAATTGCCGCAAGCTGGAGCCACAAAAGAACCGCACGGCCATGGAGTGATCATGGCCGCACGGTTCTTGTGCCTTGCCGCCGGGTTGCCGGGTTGCCGGGTTGCCGCTAGACGATCGCGGAAATGCCGGTGATGGCGCGGCCGGTCACGAGGGTGTTGATCTCATGGGTGCCCTCGTAGGAGTAGATGGCTTCGGCGTCGGCGAAGATCTTTGCCATCTCATAGTCCGTTACAATCCCGTTGCCGCCGAGGATGCTGCGGCCCAGGGCCACACTCTCGCGCATCCGGGCCGTGGTGAAGGCCTTGGCCAGGGCGGACTGCTCGTCTTTCGCTTCGCCCTGGTCCTCCAGCTGCGACAGCCGGACCATCATGCCCATGGAACTCACGGTGTTGCCGAGGATCTGCACCAGCTGGTGCTGGATCAGCTGGAAGGAGGCAATGGGGCGGCCGAACTGGCTGCGTTCCACGGCGTAGCGGCGGGCGACGTCGAACGCCGCGAGCTGCTGGCCGACGGCCTGCCAGGCGACAGAGAGGCGCGTGACCTTGAGGACCTTGTTGGTGTCGCGAAAGCTGTTGGCGTTGGCGAGCTTGAAGAAGTCCGGCACCACGACGTTGTCCAGGACGATGTCGGCGTTCTGGACCGTGCGCAGGGAAATCTTGTTCTCGATCTTCGTGGCGCTGTAGCCCTCGGTCTTGGTGTCCACGAGGAAGCCCTTGACCTGGTTGTCGGCGAGATCGCGGGCGTAGATGACAACCCAGTCGGAGAAAGTGGCGTTGCCGATCCAGCGCTTCTCGCCGTTGAGGATCCAGCTGCCGCCCTCGCGGCGGGCCGTGGTGCGGGTGCCGCCCGCGACGTCGGACCCGCCAAGGGGTTCGGTGAGGCCGAAGGCGCCGATCTTCTTCAGCGAGTAGATGTCCGGGAGCCAGGCTTCCTGCTGTTCCTCCGAGGCAAGGGCCTCGATGGAGCCCGTGAAGAGTCCGTCGTGGACTCCCAGGAAAGTCGCAATCGAGGTATCCGCGCGGGTTGCCTCGGCATGCAGGATGCCGGCAAAGAGGTTGGAGTAGCCCTGCCTTTTGACCGGGCTGACGAGGTCGATCTCGGCGAGCTTCGGGATCAGTTCCATCGGGAACTCGCCGCGGTTCCAGCAGTCGACGGCGATCGGCTTGACCTCGCGGGCCAGGAACTCCCGGACCTCCGCCAGCCGGTCCTGTTCCTTGCTGCTGAGCAGCTGCTCGAACGCGAAGAAGTCGCCATCGGCGTACGGGAGGTTATTGATGTCGATGTCAGCTTTGGACATGTTGTTCCTTCACTCGTGATCAGCAGCGACCATCAGGGCGCGCGCGTCGCGCCGGCGGGATGTTACTCATGAGTAACTTACCGCAGCCGGGCAGGCTCCTGCAAGTGATAGGGCTAACACCGGCAGGAGAAACAGGCCCCGGAACCCTGGAAACAAGGGAAGCCGTGGCCGGTGTTGAAACACCGGCCACGGCTCCTGTGGCCGCGGACCCTGACGAAATTCCGCAGAAAGGTAGGGCTACTCGGACTTGAACCGAGGACCTTAGGATTAGCAGTTACTGCTTTTCGTCAGTATTCGGTGGACGTCGTCAGTGCCTAGATTCCGGGGCAGAACGGCCCAATCAGCCCATGTGCACATTCATCGTTGTTCGATACTTTTCGATGTTTCCGGTGGGTAAGCGGTGGGCCACCAGCTAAGCTAACGGGTCACGCCTTATTCGGCCCACCACACCGGCCTTGCCCTGTCGCTTGTCCGCGAGTCCAGCCAGTCGCGTCTACTTCACACCGGACGTATGATTCGCTCGTGGGGAAAGACGACTCTAACGACCATCCTGGAGTGCCCGGGGAATGCCCGGCGCACGAGTGGCGGGTGTCTAAGATCCATCTGAGTCTCAGCGGCGGCAGACTCGAAACGACGTGCAAGTGGTGCGGTGCCATCGAGTGGCAGATGTCGGCGCAGGACTAGCCGCGTAGGTCCTTAAGCGGGGTCATAACGTGTGAGTCCCGCCAGCCGGGGGTCTGCTTGACCGTGGACAGGTCAGCCCAGGCGATTTTGCCGGACTGCAGGAGCTCCAGCCGGCCCGGGCCCATGATGGCCAGCTGTGAATCCGGGGTGAGGTTCTGAAACCATGCCTGTGCGTCCGGGGTCAGTGACTCCGGTTCGGTGATGCCCGTGAATCCCAGCTCGGCCCAGGTCTTCGTGACCGATACGCGGGCGCAGCGGCCCTGATGGTGATCATTCGGGCCGGACTCGGTGAGCGGGTGGCGGGTGCCGTGCTGGGCGAGGCAGGACGGGCACGTACGGGCATCGAGGGCCGCGTGCCACTCCCAGTCCTCGAGGATCTTCGTGTTCGTCTTCTCCGAGGCCTGTGTCGCGGCCCGGTGAGCGTCCAACATTTCGGTCCGAGAGATCACGAGGGCCCGGGTCAGCCCGCCATTGAAGCGCTGCTGGGTCGCGGCCATGATCCGGGACGCGGCCCGTCGCGGATTGTCACCGACGGCGATGCCCCGGGTCAGTTGCTGTTTCATGGCCAGATCAACAGCGGCCGAGAGCGGCTGTGCCGCGGAGTGGATCTGCTTCGTGGTGCGCTCCACGATGGCGGCCAGCGCGTCCGGTGACATCCGGGTGAAGGACAGGCCCGGCGCGGTGGTGGGTGGCATCTGGGAGGCGACGACGGCGGCGTGCCCGTCGACCGCGTCCAGGACTGCCTGCCCGACGTCGTTGACGACGACCGTCTCGGTGGTGCGGGCCAGTTCGTCCAAGGCGGCCCGGCTGGTTTGCAGCGCGTCGCGGAGCCGGATGTTCTTCGCCACCACGGACCGCGGCACGGTCCCGCCGGCGGCGACCAGCTCCGCGACGGCGGCTTGGAAATCTGGAGCGAGAACATCCCATGCCTCCACCCACGCCCGGGTAAGGGCAAGAGTCTGCGCGTCCGTCATCACCACGAGCTGGGCGCGGAGATGTTCAACGATCCGGAGAGTTTCTGAGGTGACTGCCATGGTATCAGCATTACGGAACCATTCGCCTGGAATCTTCCGCGCTACCGCGACCGGAAACGAACGGCAGAATGGTACCCCGGGCCCACGTAGCCTGTGCCCTATGACCGACGACTTTGACACGACCCAGCAACTCATGAGTGACCCGTTCCACATCGCAAGGATGTTCTTCACGGCACTAGATTTTCACCCCGAGAGCATCGGGGAATTTCAATTCCTGATGACCCCCGAATCACTGGCAGCGGATGGTTTCATCGATATGGCGGCTGCGCTCCTTCGCACCATCGATAATCCCGGTATGGGCCAGAGTGCCATCTACGCTGACGGGCAGGCGGACGTCGCCTACGTCCGCGTGTTCCGCGACATCAAGAAAAGCGTTGACCTTCCTCCTGGGGCAGTAGTTGAGGATCCGCTTTACATCACCCTTGTGTGGCGCGCCGAATGCGGCGGCTGGGTCGTTCACCACTTCGGGGACATGATGCATGGCGATGTGGCGCCTCGCAGCGCTTAGCCCGAGGCTTGGTTCACTCTGGGTGCCACATTCACACCGAGCGCCCCCTTGAGATGTCGCGGCCGGCAGCACCAATGGCGGCCCCGGCCTCCTGGCGTGCGACCGACGTCACCAAGCCGCGAACCTGTTCACCCGTGAATGGGTTAGTAACCATCACTGTCAGCCCTTCCAGGCTCGGCGTTTGTGCAGGCGCTTGGTAAGTCATGATCTGGTTGGCTGGGGTCATCATGCCAACGGCGCCGCCGGCGGCCATGCCGGGGACCTGTCCCGTGTGGAGGTTGTCGCGGAATTTATAGACGGCCTTATGTCCGCCCATCTTCTGTACGTCTGCGGCGTCGAGCATGTGCTCGCCATCGGAGGCCCAGATCGGCACGTCGTCGCTGGTGCTGGTGCCCGGGCCACGGATGGCCCCGCCGCCGGCCCGGCCTTCGATAGCGCCGCCTGCGGCCTTCTTGGGGGCCAGGACGGTGCCCGCCCCCACAGGAGCCACATCGGGCTCCGTGGAGAACTTCCGGATAACGCTCTGGAAGGTTGTCTCCCGGTGTTCGGCGAAGGTCTTGATGGTTCGCCCGTCGATGGCGTCCATCGCAGCCTTGGTGCCTTCGGCCATTTTCTTGGCCTTGTCTGCCATCCAGGAGTCAATGTTGACGCCCGGGGGCACGTTCATGACCTCACGAGCCAGGTCGATTGCAGCGTCGCCCGTGATGCCGAACTGACCGGCACTGTCGATCAGGGACTGGTACGTGTCGCTCAGGTTCTTCTGGAGAACCTCCTGACTCTCGCCGTTCTTGGCGTTGGTATCAATCACGCGGTAGCCTGCCGCCGCGACAGCGTCCAGGGCGGCCTGGTTGGCGCGGCCCTTCTCCGAGTTGATGTCCAGGGACGTGCCATTTTCCTTGGCGGAAGCGGCCACTCCGTCGAGGGCTTCCTGGAAGCCGCGGGCAGCATCACGAGCGCTCAACTGCAGGAGCCCCGCGTTCAACAGGGACTCGGTGAACTTCACCAGGTCCGTGATGGCACCCTCGGCGCTCACCCCAACCTCGTCGAGGCCCTCGGCCAGGGCCTTCGTCCCACTTGCTGCGTCCTGCCCACCCTTGCCAGCCTTTACCGAGTCCGCCTCGACCTGCTTAAGTGCGTCGGCGTAGGAGGGGAATTTACTGATCAGCTCGTCGACGCCGATGCCCTGCTTGGCGGCAGCCTCTTGGATCTTGGCGAACGACTTGGCCGCCGCCTCGGGGTTTCCACTGCTGACCAGACCAGCGAGCCCGGTGTCGAGGCGTTCAAATGCGCCACTCAGGTCCTGGGCGTAACCCTTGGCCACGCCCATGCCGTTCATGATTCCATCGGACCAGTCTTCGAACGCCTGTGTTCCTTCCTTGCGGAAGGTACGCTTGAGCGCGCTGTCCAGGTCGTCGACGTCCTTGACAAGCCCACTGCCGTCGCGGGCCTGGAACAGCCCGTCCATCGCGGACGCGGCGTCAGGGGCACTGTTGGACACTTTCTGGAGGGACAGGTCCACCTTGCCCATGCCCGTGTCGATCTTGGACAGGCGGTCGCCTTCACACGCCTTGGCGATGGCCACACCAACGATGGCGATGCCCGCGGCGGCGGCGGCACCCTTGGCGATCTTGCCCATTGTGGAGGGGATGCGGCTACTCGCCGCGTTCAACTGCGTGAAGGCCAGTCGTGTGGCCGCGATCTTCGGGAGGAGGGTCAGGAGACCCCCACCCACCAGGGCTGTTACACCTACCACCCCGCCCAGCATCGTGATGATGCCCTTGACGGGCTCCGGGAGGCTGCCGAAGGTCTGGGCCAGACCGGACACGCTCTCGGCGATGCTCTGGATGACCGGGAGGAGCACCGCCCCGGCGTCGATGGCGGCGTCCTTGATGTTGTTCCAGGCAACCTTGACCTTGGACTCGGTGGTTTCATACCGCTTGGCGGCCTCCGCGGCCAGCGCCGAGTTGGACTGCCACGCCTCGTCGCCCAGGGCCAGCGACTCAGACAGCAGATCCCCGGCCCCGGCCAGACGCAGGATCACGCCTGTTTCCTCGGTGCCCTTGATGCCGAGGTTGCTCATGGTTTCGACGACGTTGCCGCCCTCGTCCTTGACCTTGGAGAGCCCCTTGATCATCATGTCGACGGCCCGTACCGGGTCCGACTCCCACGTGGCGGCGAAGTCCTTAGCGGACATACCCGACACAGAGGCCAGAGTCTCCAGGCTCTCGCCGCCGCTCATCACGTCGGCGTACATCCTCTGCATGACACGGGACATGACACCGCCACCCAGCTGTGCCTCAATACCGACGGATGCCATGGCGTTCGCCAGTGCCAGTACGTCCGATTCGGACGCCCCGATCAGCTTGCCAGCGCCAGCGATGCGCTTCGCCATTTCGAGGATCTCTTTTTCGGTGGACGCGCCCGCGTTGCCCAGGGCCACCAGTGTGGCACCGAAGCGCTCCACCCCGACGGACCCGTCCCGGGCCATCGTGCCCATGACGTTGCTGATCTGAGCGATGGAGGTGGCAGCCTCATCGGCACTGAGGTTGGTGGTGTTGCCCAGGTCGATCATGGTTTTGGTGAAGCCGACAACGTCTTCCCGTGCCACGCCCAGCTGCCCGGCCGCCTCCGCCACGCCAGCGATCTCATCGTGGGTGGCAGGCATGGTCTTAGCCAGCCCGCGGAGGGATGCCTCGAGGGCGTCCATCTGCTCGGGGCTGCCGTCGACCGTCTTGGTGACGCCCGCCCATGCTGATTCCCAGTCCATCGCGGCCTTGGCGCTGGCCCCCAGAGCGGCCACCGAGGCGGTGCCGAAGACAATCAGGGACTTGCCCGCGGTATCCATGGCCTGCTGGTTGTCCTCGATGGACCGGCGGGACTGCACCAACTGACGGGCAACGTCGTCCGTGGCCCGGCCGGCCCGGCCCATGCCCGCCACGTAGCCGGCGACCTCCGCCTCAAGGCGGACTATTACTGATCGGGTGGACATGGTCTCCCTTGGAATATGACGGTCGAAGTATTTGTCATCAGGCTATGGCGCCGCGCCTGGCTTGTGTTTCCGCGTTTCCGGCGGCGGAAGTCGGCAGCTGATGATTGAATCAGTGCATGATTCTCGAGGTTGTTCAGGTTGAGCTAGTCGGCGACGCATGGTGGGAGAAGGTGCTCCCGATTCTGGCCATGGTGGTTTCGTTCGGCACTCTCGGATGGACGATGCACACGCGTTACCGTGATCAGGCGCGGCTGAAGGTGCGGGCGACGTCCTTCACGCTGTTGGGCGAGACTTCATGGGGGACGAACCCCGATGCTCAGGAGTGGCACATCGCGGTGGATGTGACGAACGAAGGGCTGGTTGGATCGACGTCGGTTCACAGCGTCAAATTCAAGCTCCCGAACGGGAGCCACATCCAAAGCTTCGAGAGCTACCGGGTGCCGGTGAAGCTGCCGAAACATCTAGGGCCCGGCGACAGTTTCATGTACGTCTTCAACGTCCACGAGGTCGCAGCGCAGCTGCTCAGACACGGCTACGAGCCCAGTCAGCTGACGCCCGTAGCGGTATCCGGACACGGCCCGGCCACGGGCAAGTGGACCAAAGCTGGACTGGGCATTCTGGAAGATGCCGTAGCGGCGAAGCGGGCCGCTGCTGCGCCGGCGAGTGAGGCTGCTAACTGACCATTCGCAGGCCGGCCCCGCGCCCGCCCCCTGATTAGCGAGGCCGATCAGCCGCTGGCTTCTCCCGCTGAGCCATCTGCCACCGGATACCCACCGCTTACTTCTTGAAGTAGTCCAATGCGGCTTCAATTTCCTGAGTCTTTTTCGGACAGAAGTATGCGGCCGTCAAACGCACCGTTGGAATCCCGCCGCCCGAGCTGTTCCCGCCGATACTCCGCACCGCGACGCCGAGTCCCACAGCGTCCTGATCGCAGAGCTGTTCCTTCATCCACTTGCTATAGCTCTGCACATTGTCTGGCTTGATCCCGATGGCGGCCAGGTCATTGGCGTAGGAACCTGTCGTCGGCATCCCTGCAGCCGTTGGGGTCACCGTGATCGTGACGGTTGGCGTGGCCGTCGCTGTCGGTGCGACGCTGGGCGCTGTCGTCGTGGTTAACGGCACGGCCGTCGGCGTCACTGCGCACCCGGACATGAGGAGTCCAGCGATCGCAAGGAATGGCAGTTTGTTCATGAGTCCCCCAGGATTCGACGATGGCCGCGGTGGGCCGATGAAGCGATCATACTGGCCAGCCGTGACGCCACGGCGCCGGCATCGCTACCCGGAGGCGCGAGGTTGACGCTTCCTGTAGTCCTCAACATCCGACCACAAGATCCGGATGGAGGAGCCCTGGCCGCCGAAGCCCGTCTTGTACGCGTTGGGGAACTTCCCGGATCGCGCCAGGATACGCACCGATTCAGGGTGAAGGTGAAGTGCCTCCGCCACCTCCCTGATGGTCAGGTCCGGCTCGCGGCCGGGGATCTTGTTCGTCATGCCCGGGAACCTATCAGCCCCTCGTGCGCGGTCCGGGTATTCCCTAATGTTCCCGGCGAGGCTCACACATGTTCCTCAAGCAATCCGACAGAACTTCCCGTGAGTTCCCCTAAAGAAAGCGCCCCCTGACGGATCGCCTGGGCGATCTGTGAGGGGGCGTTTGACAGGTTCAATGAGCGCTTCTACCGCATTTCTCTGGGACCTGGTTGGCAAGCAAAGACGATACTCGGCTGATGTGGAAGCGAGTGTCAGGCAGTGACGAGGATCCGGCCGTGTTGATGGCTGGATGACCCGATGCCCAGCATTTCGAACATCTGTCCGACTGTGGATGACGCATCGAGGCCAAGATCGGAAAGTCGACGACCTTCGGAAGCGCTGTCACCGGACAACATCCCGATGTAGTGCACCGAGCCGCCGGCACTTCTCATGCCAATGGTGAGTGGCTGTCCGGCTTCTGCGCCGATCATTACGTTATAAATGCGGTCTGAGGGCAGCGTCGCTACGACGACTGCGTCATCATACCTATCGGCGTCCGCGTATTCCCTAAGCCCAGAATCCTGTCGGAGCTCTTCCGCAATCTGAGTAGCCAGGCGGCCACGCTCGTCGCCCCTATGATCGTGTCGTGATCGGACAAAGAACTGTTTGTCATCAACCTCGAATGCCACTTGGATGTGGACGTCAACGGTTCCATCGGGGCTTAGGCCGGCTGCTACAGCGATTTTGAAGAGTTCGACCGCGGACGGATGGTTGTCGTACGCCGCTACGATGCCGGGAAGTTGTGGACTAGTCACTGAGCACGCGAAATCATCACCCCACGTGGTGATGATCATTTGAGCGTTACTTACCATTGAGCACCTCCAGCGCTTCCTCTTTACTGAGACCCACCTGTTTCACCAGTACCTGCTTAACAAGGCCGCCGGCGATTTCCTTCCTTGCGTGGAATCCCCAAGTCAAAGTAGGACGACCGGAACACACAAGTCTCTCATGGCTGCCCTTGCCGTTTCCAGAGGAAACGTAGCCCAATCGGCTAAGTATGCGGAGGAGCTTCTTGGAGTCCATTGAGGGGAAATCACTGCTCCCCATCGGCAAGCCCTGAGTCCTGTACTTTTTCCAACTCGGTAGTCCCCTTCCCCCGGAACGCGTCGCCTTCGGGGAGCGAACATCGATGGTTCCCTCACTATAGGTCGTAAATCTGTCTGGACTACAACTCGAACCGGCGGCCGGTCTGATTTCGACACGTACTCGCGGCCGCCAATCCAACCGTTCTGCAAGCATCACGCCGGGCTCTGGACGCTATGGGGGCATGCTCTGCGAATTGGTCATTCTGAGGTTGCGCTGACCACTGGACCCCTGCTTAGCGGGAATCCAGCGGCTTGCGCTCAGCTCGATGAACGGCGATCCACCGGTTACCCACCGCTATCAGGTGACGTGGGGCCTATTTCGTCCGCGACCGGCTGCTTCCATGCGCGCACGGCTCCGGCGAGCACAGCCCGTTTGAAGGGGCTCGCCACGACTTCGCCGGCGTCGATCTTGCGGAGGTCCTCTTCCAGCTCGAGGGCGGCCAGGTGGAGGCCCTCGTCGAGGGTGGGCATGTTAGACGCCCTGAGGGGTCGGGGCGCTGCGGAGTGACACCGGTGTCTCGATGCCCTCCCCGCCGATGGTGATGAAGTTGTCCGTGAAGGACGTTCCGAGCGCGGTGTTCAGGATGTGCACGTCGGTGGCAATGGTGCCTGTCTGAAGGTAGTAGCGGATCAGGGCGGCCCGGATCTCGTGCTTGCGGGCTGGCTTCAGCATGGCGTCGCTATTCGTGGACGAGATGGTGATGCCACTGGCCGCGCTGTGGACGTGCACCGGGGCGAAGTCGAGGCCTTCGAGATCTTTGAGCTGCGCCAGGAGGCCAGCAACCTTGGCGGCGTGCGCGGCGGATGCCTTGCCCGCCGCAGCGGCCTGTTTGTCTTCTTCGCGGGCTTCCACCTCGAGGGCTTCCCGGTAAGCGCTGACGTGCTTACGCCGGGCCTCTTCGGCCGCCTGGTCGTAAGCGCGGGCTTTGCGCTCCCACGTCTGGACATTCAGGGTGATACGTTCGGCCGCGGACTCGTCCTCCAGGACGGCCGCACCCGATTCGCTGTCCAGCCGCAGCGCCTCAGCACGGGCGGCAGCGGCCTTTGCTTCCCAGTCGGCCACGACCGCGGCGGCCTTGATGACGGCTGCGCTTGCCTGCTCCATGCTCTTGCTGAAAAGTGCCATGCTGATGCTCCTTGAAGGTGTGGTGTTGGTGGCTACTTGATGATGGTGACGCGGCCAGGGCGGGCGATCTCGGTGATCCACGTTGGTCCCCTGCCGGCGGATTCCTGCCGGGTCGGCTTGGTCGCCGTCGCAATCTTCGGCGGCTTGGTGGCCTCTGCGGTTTTCCGCCCGGAGATCTCTGCCATCTTCGTGACGAACCGCGCCACCGACTCCTGCCGTTCAATCTCATACGGACTCCGCTTGGCTGCCTCCGAGTAAGCCTCGGCCGCCATCCCCTTGGCGGTGGACTCCGCCTCGTAGATGCCAAGCTTGGCGTTTGCCCGCATGAGCGCCTCCGCCAGCCCCGCGGTGGCCGTTTCGGCGGCTTCTTTGGCTACCCAGATGGCCAGTGTTTCGCTGACGTCGCCTCGCTTTTGAAGGGGCAGTTCACCTTCACGAGCGGTGTTGGTCCTGGTGCGTCCGTAAGTCTCTGCGACAGCGGCGGTGGTCTCGCGGTCCCGTGCTGAGGGCTGGCCGTGCAGTGCGGCGATGATGTCCTTGTCGGTGGTCATTGTGGCCCTTCCTGGGGCTGTCGATTCTCGTGTCCGGTTGCGCCGGGGCCCGCCTTCCACGGACGGAGCCCGGCGTTCATGCAACCCGGCTGGGGTTCCGTGAGGAACCGTCCACGATCAGTTTCCAGCGACGCCTTGATTCGCTACTTCCGCGCTTCCGGCGGCGGAAACGGTGTCAATAGTGGTGGGTAAGCGGTGGATAGCCGATTGGGGCGCCCACTCCGGAACGCCCCGATCGCTGTGTTCTCGCTGGTTCTGCTGGTTCAGGCCTGCGAATGGCCTCTTATCAGGCAGCCTTACGGCGGAGCGTTTCCGCGGCCTGGTAGTCCTCCACGCTGTCGGGCGTGATCATCCACATGTTCCCGACCTTCATGCCATCCAGCCTGCCGGCGGCCACGAGCTGCCCCACGCGGCGGGGCACCACTCCGAGTGCGCTGGCCACCTGCTCGGCGGTCCACCGTTCCGAGCCGGACGGCGCCTCAGCGTCCGCCCCCGGATCCGCAGCACCCTGGTGGGGTACTGGCGTCGTGGCGCTGACCTCCCTGCGCTGCTCATCCCAATAGATGCCCGCTGCCCTCAGGGCGTCATAGGTGTGGAGCACTTCCTCCCGGGCTTCAGCGGGCATCTTCTGGATGCTGTCCAAGGCTTTCGCCCGCTCCAAGATCGAGACTAGAACCCATGCGCTGACACCGCCGACGTGGGCACCCAATCCGCTGAACCGTGGTGGCCTGTACCCGCTCAACTTGCCAGCCTCCGGAGCTCCTCAGGGGCGGCGGTCTTCGCTATCATCCACTGCTCGGGACTCAGGGCCAGGCGATTAAACACAGCCATCATCACGGTGTGTACGATGTGGCCTTGCTGCTCTGCAACCTTGACCCGTCGTTCTTCGATGCCTGCGCGCAGCGCCCGCGCCGCATAGTCGGCCAGCTGGTTCTCCGCCTCCCGCAGGAGCGTCCACCAGACCGACGGAGACGCCTTTTCCGTGACCTTGTCGATCGGGCCCTCAGGGCCCACACCGACGTCAGTCTGGCTGATCCCCCACGTCAGATCCGCGTTCGGCAGTTCCTGCACCCTGACGCGCAGCCACTTCACCTCGCCATACTTCCACCCGATCAACTGCAGGAGGGCCTCAGACGGGTCAATGGCCTCCGGCTCGCCCAGAGCGGCCAGCTGGCCACGAGCAGCCTCAATCTGGGCATTCCGCGCCGCAGCAGCCTTCACGGCCGGGGCCGCTCCCCCGTGGACCCTGCAAACCTTCCCACCTGCGATGGGCGGACGCCGGCACCGCTCGCCCGTTCCCTTCGCCTTCGCTGAGCACTGGCTCTTCATGAGGTCACGCACCTTCGCCGGGCTTCATGGGGGTGTTTCGGGGCCGGTCGAGGATAGCGATCGTTGCTAACCCTTTCTCCACAAGGGCCTGGGCCATGTTGTCGTAGTTGGCGGGTCGGAGGTCTGGCGCAGAATATGGCGGCCGCGGCTGGGTGCGGATGGTGGGGTGTGTGCGACGGGGCATTAGACGCTCTCCTTGGTGTGAGGTGGTGTTGGGGCAGTTGATGTGGTGTGTGGATTCGATGGCCCAGCTGATGCCGGCCATGTTGGTGAGGATCTCGTTGGGCAGGCAGCAGGGTTCTGCCGGAGGGTCGGTGGTCACGCGGTCTGCTCCTCTTCGAGGGCTTCGAGTTCTGCGGGTGGGTTGCACCATTCGTATTGGCGCGGAACGAGGCTGGATAGCTTGCGGCCTTGGTGGTAGCCCTTGTCCCATGGCGTGAGCTTGGCGGCGGTCTTGACCTTGGCTTCCGCGAGCCGTTCGGCGTTGTGGGCGGCACGCCGCTCTTTCTTCCAGACGATCTCCGCGGCGACGTCCAGGCCTTCCGGTGGTTTGCCGGCGGTCCAATAGTCCTTGCCGAGGATCGCGTAGACGTCGATCTCGCCGGAGTGGTCCGGTTCGTCGGTCCAGCACTCCTGATTGAGCCAGGTGGCGGGCGCCTTGGTGAACTTGGGATCCTCACCTTTGCGGCGAATCACGTAGCTCTTTACTCCTGCGAGGAGTGCGTCGGAGGAAGCCTTCTTCCGCGCCTTTGTGTAGGCCTTGACGGCCGCTCCCTTGCCCTCGTGCTTGGGATAGATCGAGTACCACTTGTCGAAGTCCTCCTCTGTCACCTGCTTGGCAAAGGCAGCCTTGGACAACGGAGGTTGTTCCGCAGGCAGACCAATCTCTGTCTGTCCTCCCGGCCGTGCCGGAGATACTCCTATGAGTTCTTCCTTAAATTCTTCCTGTACTCCTAGGGGGCAACGATCTGTTGGGGCAGTAACAACAATCTGTTGGGGCATAGGGGCAACAGATTGTTGGGGCATAGGGGCAACAGATTGTTGGGGCAGGATGGCTGGTTCATCGGAGGGTGGGGCAACGGCTTGTTGGGTCTGGTAGCCCCCTTGGAGGTACAGCGAGTATTCGGCGCGGTTCCTGAATCGGGCATCGCCGCTAGAAACGATGACGCCCTCTTTCACCAGACGAGCAACGGCCTTTCGAACAACCTCGTACACGCTGGCACGGGCCTTGCGTGACGCCTCTGCTCCGGCACTCTCGTCGCGGTCGTCCGGTTTGGCCGGCAGGGGCTTGCCAAGGGCCGCGGCCAGGTCATCCCGGCCTGCGAAGTATCTGGGCGGCGTCCCGTTGTCCATGGACACGAGGGCCATGCGGCAGAGAACCCGGAAGGACCTGTCATCCAGCCCGGCCCAGTTCGTGAAGGCGAGGGATACGTTTCCAGCACCCAAGTGCGGTACTTCCTATCGTCAGTGGGTTAGCGGTTGGCGTCGACGAGCTGCGAGGCGCCGTGAGCGACGTCAGTGGCGGCCTGTGCCAGCTTCCGGCGGAGGAAGTCCAGCCCTGCCGGCCGGATCATCGTCGTGGCCGTCGGCACGAGCTCCTGGCTCCGGTTACGGTACGTGCCGGTCTTCACCTCGAAGTGGTGCATGTATCGCTGGTACGGCAGATTGTTGCCCTGCAGGATGCCCAGGCGCCGCAGGTCACGGAAAAGGATGTTCGGCCCGTAACCGAGCGCCTTAGCGGCCGCCTGCATCGAGTAGAGCCCGTGGGAGTCCATGAGCGCGTCGTAGGCCTCAGCCTTGGGAGCCACCGCCTCGAGCTGCTCAAAGGTGTCCGCGAGCTGGCGGAGGGCGTCGGCGAAGCTGACCGGCAGGGCTGGTGCTTCGGCGGTTGCGGAGTGGAACGATCCTGTCTTGCGGATGGTCGGCAGGACGGTGCCGGTCACCCAGCGGCGGAACGGCTTCGCGCCTTCGGAGTTGCTGCGGAAGATCGAGTCGTACAGTCCGGCCTCAGAGATGACGATGACTTCCTGCTCTCCGCCCCGGGTACGCACTTTCGCGTAGCCCTTATCGTCGGCGTCCAGGCGCCTGGTCATGTCCGACGCCATCCGGTAGTCGAGGATGCCAGCGATGTCGGTGGCGATGAACCACGGCTCGCCTGCGAGTTCAACCGTCCGGACTTCTTGGCCGTCGTAGGTGAACTGTTGAATCGCGCTCACAGTTCGATCCTTCCGGCGGCTGCGTGGTGGATGACTCCGACGCCCTTGTAGCGGGGGTCCTTGGCGACAGCCAAGGCGTGAAACGCCAGGCTGGAGAACGGCAGGAGGTCCTTGCTGTTCCACAGCTGCTCCGCGACGTCGTCCGGCGCCCACAGGGCGTCCGGGCGGGTGCGGCCGCGGGCCATGGAGACGATGGCGCCGAGTCGGCGGAAGTCGCGGACGGTGGGCTCGGTCGGGAGGGTATCGGCTTTGGGTGCTATCGTTTGGTCCATAATCTTTACTTCCTTCGTGGTGTTGGTGGTTGGATTCTTGGGAGCCAGTTACCGCTGGCTCCCTTTTTGTTGGCTTGGGGCAGGCCTGCCGGCAAGCTCAGGCCGCGGTCTGTGGGTCTGCCAGCGTTTCCAGCCAAGCGGCGACGTCCGAGCGGGAGTACCTCACGTGTTTCCCGATCTTCTGGCCGCGGGGTCCCTTGTGCCGCGACCTCCAGACGTAGATGGTTGCGAGCGGGATCTGCAGCTCTTCGGCGAGCTGGGCGGGTGAGACCCATTCGGTCGGTCGATCGGCCTGCATAGTCGTTGCGTTCACGATTCTCCTAAGTCCACAGCTTGTTTTGGTTGCAAAATCAACTTGTGGCTTTAGCTTGGTCTTTTTTTCAATGGTTGTCAACCCCAGTCTTTTCCCGCATACTAACTAAAGCTGAGGCACTAGTTGAGGGAGAATCGTGGCGAAGACAATCGAGCAGGTCGTAGGCGAAAACGTGAAGAGGCTCAGAGAGGGCCGAGGCATGTCTCAGGCGGAACTGGGGGAAGAGGTCGGCATGCTCCTGGGCAGCAAATGGGTCCCACAGACCGTCTCTGCCGCGGAAAGGGGTAAGCGCCAGTTCATTGCCGCAGAGCTCCTGGTGCTGTCGAAGGTATTGGGCTGCCGCGTCCAGTACCTCTTTGAACCCGAAGACTCGTCGTCTATCCGCGTCAGTGACGCTTTCACCTATGCCCCGGACTTCGGAGCGAAGCTTGACGCAAGCGGTATCGATGACGAGCAACTCAGGTGGGTCTACTCCAAGCTCCGGATCGAGCTCATGGGGCTGCCGGCCATGACCGCAGCCCTGAAAGAGGACTTGAAACAGCTCGAGGCAGTGACCAGCCACGCAACCTACCTGCTGGAACTCAAGGAATCGCATGATCCAGAGGACGCCCGGGATGCCTAGGCCGCCGCTGCAGATCGGTACTTGGGGGAAGATCAGCAGGGATGAGGTCACGCCCGGCGTGTGGCGTGCAATGGCGCGGTTCCGCGACTTCGACGGGATCACCCGCAAGGTGGAGGCCCGGGCCGCGGCGACGTCGAAAGCCGACCGGGGCGGTAAGGCTGAGCGGCTCCTAATCGCTGCACTGACGGACCGGGCCATGCCGGCAGGCGAAGACATCACCGGGGACATGCGCATCACCAAGCTGGCCGTGATCTGGTGGGCCGAGTTCGAGGACATCGGCCGGGCGCTGAACACCCGCCGGCGGTACAAGGACATCATGGACAACTACGTCAGTCCGGGCGTCGGCGGCCTCCGGATCCGCGAAGCCAACGTTTCCACTCTGGACCGATTCCTGAAGACCATGAGGACCAAGCACGGCAACGCCACGGCGAAGCTTTGCAAGACCGTCCTGTCAGGCATGCTGGGTCTCGCAGCCCGGCACGGCGCCCTGGACGGTAACCCGCTCCGCGACGTCGCCACGATCCCCACGAATCACAAGGAAGTTCGGGCCCTCACCGTGCCCGAGGTCGGAGCGTTGCGCTCCGGGCTTCGGCAATGGGAGACGAACAAGACCCAGGCCGGCCGGTACCCAACCGTGGACATGCTCGATGTCGTCGACATCATGCTGGCCACCGGGGCCCGCATCGGCGAGGCCTTGGCCATCCGCTGGCAGGACATCGATCTGAAGTCCGAGCGGCCGACAGTCACCGTCAACGGGACAATCGTCTACATGCCGGGGCAGGGCCTGACCATCCAGGACCACCCCAAGAGCGCCCATTCCCGGCAAAGGTACTTCCTGCCACCCTTCGCCGTCGAAATGCTCCTGAGACGGCAAGTAAGCCAGCTGGAGGCCAATCCCTGGGACGTTGTCTTCCCTTCGGCCGTCGGCACACTCCGGGATCCGAACAACTTCCGCAAGCAATGGCGCTCAGCACGCGATGATCTCGGCTTCCAGTGGGTAACCCCACACACGTTCCGCAAGACGGTAGGAACCCTGCTGGAGGCCTCATCAGGCATGGCCAGCGCGTCCGCCCAGCTCGGCCACTCCAGCGAGAACGTCACCCGGAAGCACTACGTCCAGAAAACACACCAAGCGCCTGACAACACGTCACTGCTCGAAGCCTTCGGAGATCGACTTGTCTAACGAACCGCAGCCACTTTTCCGCGTCGCTATGGCGGGAGTGTTCCCTCCCATCAACCTGCCGCCACTCTTCCCTGCCGACTACTTCTCGCATCTGACTAAGCCAATTGTTGACTCCATCGTCGTCGACTTTGCGGCCCACCTTCCAGACTTTCGGCAGACGATCCTCGATTCCCTCAAGATTCCGATTCCCGACTGGTCCGAACTATTGCCGAACATCTCCGACGTTGTGGGAGCCAACTTCTCGGGGGAACTGGCAAGGTCGTTTGCCCCAAGTATCCAAGCGCTTCAGAAGTCGGTTCTTGATGCTGTCTCCCCCGCTACCGACCGAAGGGGCGTCGCGGCCGCCATATCAGCTGCTAGGCCATCAGGCGCCCCTATGGCAGGACTTCCGTCTGCGGACGAACTCCTCAGTTTGGGCGCAGCCGTAACGACGTCGCATGCATCTGATCCCGATTTCTTGGAAACGGCCCGTGAGACGGTGAATGGACTCAGCGGTGCAGAACCAGCGATCGAAAAATACATCGCGTCCCTTTCCGGCTACGCCACTAGCGCTCTTGACCTCATAAGGCAGGGCATTTATGCATTCGTCTTCACGGCCTGGGTCCTTCTTATTCTCGGCTTGTCGAATGCAATGCCCGAGATTGATGGCCCGATTGGCGCAACCGGCCTCGTGGCTCCCGTCGTGGCCGCGAAGGCCCAGCGACGCTGGGATGACTTCGTGGACAAGGTTTAGGTAATCAAAGCGGTGGGTTTCCGGTGGATGGGGACCTGAGAACTTCAAAAGCAAAGAGCCCCTCACCTACGTTTCCGCAGGTCAGGGGCTCTTTCGAGGTAGGGCTACTCGGACTTGAACCGAGGACCTTAGGATTATGAGTCCCGCGCTCTAACCAGCTGAGCTATAGCCCCTTGGACCCGGAGGCCGTTCCGCCCTGCTTGGGGCCGGACTGCTTCCGGGGAAAAACACTCTAACAATAGTAGTCGTCCGGGACCGCCCCGGACTGCCCCGCCCGTCGGGACCGGCCCGGACGGCCCCGCCCGTCAGACCACCATGTCGTCGTAGCTGGCGCCGCGGTAGAGGTCCTCGAAGGCCCGAAGGGTGCGTTCGATACTGTGGTTCTCCACCACGCCACGGCTCGCCTTGCCCATCGCCTCCAGCTCATCCGCCGGAAGCGACAGCACACGGACCATCTTGGCCGACAGGTCGTCACTGTCGTTGGGAGTGAAGAGGTAACCGTTCTCGCCGTCGCGGACCAGGTGCGGAAGGGCCATGGCGTCCGCGAGCAGCACCGGAGTGGAGGCGGACATCGCCTCCAGCGTCACGAGCGACTGCAGTTCGGCGGTACCCGGCATGCAGAACAGGTCCGCCGCGAGGTACGCCGCGCGAAGCTCCGCGTCGCTGGCCAGACCCAGGAACGTCACCCGGTCCTGCAGACCGAGCCTGGCAACCTGGGCCTCGAGGGCCGGGCGCACTTCGCCGCCGCCGACGACTTCGAGATGGACGTCGAGGTCCTTGGGCGTCTTGGCGACGGCGTCGATCAGGACATCGATGTGCTTTTCCTCCGCCAGCCGGCCGACGAACAATACGGTGGGGCTCGCGTGGCGCTCCAGCTCCTCGCCCGGCTGGAGCTCATAGGCCGCGGCGTCGATACCGTTGGAGAGCGGGAGGACCTTGCGGAGAAAGGCGTGCTCGTGCATTGCCCTTGCCGCCAGCGGCGTGGGTGTGGTGACGACGTCGGCCTGGCCCATGACCTTGCCCATGTCCTTCCAGGAAATGCGGCCCACGATGTCCTTGAACCACTGAGGGAAGGGCAGGAAGGGGTTCAGGTTCTCGGGCATAAAGTGGTTGGTTGCAACGATCCGGATGCCGCGCTTCGCCGCCTCATACAGCACGTGCTCGCCGATCATGTAGTGACTCTGGATATGCACGACGTCGGGCTGGATCCGGTCGAACAGCAGGCTGATTTCCTTCTTGATCTCCCAGGGGAAGGTGATCCGGAAGTAGTCGTGGGTGGGAACTGAGTGCGAGCGGATCCGGTGGACGGTAGCGTCGTCACCGAACTCGCTGTAGCTCTTACCCGAGTCCGGACGGCAGGCCAGGACGTGCACATTGTGTCCGCGCGCGGTCATGCCCTTGGCGAGGCGGTAACTGAACATGGCGGCGCCGTTGATGTGGGGCGGGTACGTGTCGGCGGCAATCAGGATGGTCAGCGGGTGCTGGTTGTCGGGCATGGTCACGTGGAAAGCTCCTGGTGGTCACGGTGCGGGCAGCTGGGACATTGGTGGCCGGCCGGCCGTCGGCGCGGGCGCGCCTGGCCTTGTGCTGAAGTCTGGTGGATGCCCTAGGAAACCCGGCCCGCGGCCTTCCGCGCGTCCTTCTTGCGCTTGGTGACCTCGGGATGGTGCCTGGACAAGGCGATCACTCCCACGATAGCAAGCGAAGCGGCCGTCCCCATCGCAATCGCCGTCACGGCGTGGACGTCGGGCCGGAGCTCGCCAAGGATCGTGATCCCGATTGCGATGCCGACGATCGGGTCGATCACGGTCAGTCCGGCGATCACGAGATCCGGCGGGCCGCCGGAATATGCGCTCTGGACGAACCAGGAGCCGAGGCCGCCCGCGGCCACGATCGCGACGACCGAATACCACGGGACATTCAGCGGGCCCAGGCCGTTCGGGTCCAGCAGGTGCTTGCCGATGATGCGCGTCAGCACGGCCACGAACCCGAACAGGACACCGGCGCCGAGGATATAGACAAAGGCACTCATGCGGTGCTTGAACATCACGGCGAGCGTGCCGAAAAGGCCGACCGCCAGCGCCAGCAGCAGCACGATGGTCAGCTCGTCGGAGGAGCTGACGTGATGGTTCTCCTGGGTCACGTTCACGGCCAGCAGGACGAACAGTGCCGACCCCGTGACGCAGGCGGAAATGGCCACTACGGTGGCGCGGTTGATGCTCAGCCCCTGGTCCTTGGCGTTGACGATCGTGGTGATGACTAGGGCGATCGCCCCGATCGGCTGGACTACCGTGAGGGGTGCCATGACCAGGGCGATGGCATTCATCACCATGCCCGCGGTAAGCAGCAGCAGTCCGAAGACCCAGCGGGGGCTGCGGAGTAGCCGGAGCAGCCCGTGGGTACTCAGGGCCAGTCCGCCGGTGTCCGCCTTGACCGCGCTGCCCTGGCGCTGGGCGCCGATGGCAAGGCAAAAGGCGCCAAGAACCGCGAGGAGGACAGCGAGCCAAACCATCAGCGGGAGCCGCCGTCGTCGGCCTTGTTCTTAAGCTCTTTGCCCTTGCGGGTGATGGCCCAGAAGTAGTTGTAGCCGGCGATCCAGTGCCCCACCAGGCCGAGGCCCAGGAAGATCCAGGCGGCCACGAAGTACACGCCGGTGCCCGGGATTGGCAGTTTGGAGAGTACCAGCAGCGGTGTGCCGACGAGCAGAAGGGCCGTCCGGATCTTGCCGATCCTACTCACGGGCAGGTCGGGGTGGCTGTGGAAGTAGTACAGCGTCAGAGTCAACAGGATGGCGTCCGGGACGAGGAGCGCCGTCAGATACCACCATTCGACGACGCCGGCGATCACCAGCGTCACGGCGACCGCGATCAGCGCCATCCGATCGGCCATGGGGTCCATGATCCGGCCAAGGTTGGACATCTGGTCGAAGCGGCGGGCGATGTAGCCGTCCACCCAGTCGGTACTGCCCATGATGGCCAGCACGAGGGCGGCGTAGCCGTATTCCTGCTCCCCGAGAACGAGCCAGATGAAGAGTGGAACGCCGAGGAACCGCACCACGGTCAGGAGGTTGGGGATGGTGAAGACCGTGTCGTGGTGGATCTGAAGCTGCCCGCGCCGGGCACCAGCGCCGATGAACTTCATCCGATCCCCCTTTCCATGCCAATCAACGGTCTCTCCCCGGCGTTCAGCGGGCTTCCTAGCCCTTGAGGAGTTTGCGCAGCAGGAACACGAGGGCGGCTGTTGAGGCGGTCAGCGCGACGATCGGCTTCCAGCGTCGGCCGAGCTGTCCGGCGATGCCGGAGGCCTGCGGGGCGGCCTCGGCGGCGCTGGTCGACGTCGGCGTGGATGTGGGCTTCTGCGTCGGTTTCGACGTCGACGGTTTCCGGGATGATGACCGGAAAGCGGCGATCTTGGCGCCGAACTGTTCCTTGCCATCCCCCAGCTTCGCCTGGGTGGTAGCCAGCAGCGCCTGGGCCTGGGTCTTGACGTCGAGTTCCTGGTTGAGGTCATCCCGGACCCCCGTGAGGTGGCTGCGGCGCTGGTCCAGCCGGCGTCGCAGTTCAGGCTCGGTGGGCGGCGGGCCGAAGTCCGGCGCGGCGGCAGCCTTGGCTTCCTTCTCGGCCTTCGCCTTTGCCGCGGCCTCGGCCTTGGCTGCCTTGGCTGCCTTGTATTTCTCGGAGTTGGGATCTAGGACTGAGGGGTCGAAGGCGGAGCCTTCCTTGGCGATGCCGAGGTCGTACCTGAGGCCGCGGATCGTCTCCGCCGGAACCAGCGGCATGGCCTTCTTGAACCTGCCGACGCCCAGCAGCCCGGCGATCAAGGCGATCAGCAGGAACACGCCGCAGACGAGAAGGGCCGCCAGCCAGGCCGGCATGATCGTGGCGAGGCCCATGATGGCGGCGACGATGAGGCCGATGACAAGGAAGGAAACGAAGGCCAGTGCAATGGCGAGAAACGCGGCGGCAACGCCGACTTCGATGCCCTTGCGCTTGAGCTCGATCTTGGCGAGGGCGATCTCGTCATTGAGCTGCCGGGGAGCGAGTTTGAAGATCAGTTTCAAGGTCCCGGGCAGCGCCGAAATACGCAACCCACCGCTTGTCCCGCCGCTGTGACGTCCGCTCATCGGTCCCGCCTATCTGGTTACACCTGTGATTCCGCTTCCGCGGGCTTGACGGGTCTGCGCAGCTTCACGCACACCCCGGTGTCAAAAGTACCATTCAGGCTCCCTGCCCGGCGCGGTGGCGGGGTGTGGCGCGCCCCCTGCCGCCGGCCGGGGCGCGGCCCTGCCGCAGGCCGGGGCACGGCCCCACGGCCCGCCGGGAGCGCGGCCCCAATGGGCCCTAGGATTGACCTCTGTGAGTACACCCAGCAATCCCGGCGATTCCCTGAGCCGCCGCCGCAAGCTCCTCTACATTCTGATGCTGGGCGCCCTGACCGCCCTGGGACCCTTCACTGTGGACCTTTACCTGCCCGCATTCCCGGCCCTGGAAGAGAGCCTCGGGGTCTCCGAGGCCGCCGTGCAGCTCACGCTGACGGGCACAACGGTGGGCTTCGCGCTGGGGCAGCTCGTGGTGGGCCCGCTGAGCGACAAGTTCGGCCGGCGGTTGCCGCTGATCCTGGCCACGGCCGTGCATATCATCGCGTCCCTGGGCGCGGCCCTGTCCACGGACATCACCACGCTGGGACTGTTCCGGGTCCTCATGGGCATCGGCGCCGCGGGCGGGGGCGTGGTGGCCATGGCGATGGTCCGGGACCTGTTCAGCGGCTACGCCATGGTGCGGATGTTCTCCCGGATGGCCCTCGTGAACGGCCTCGCACCGATTCTGGCCCCCGTGATCGGTTCACAGCTGCTGCTGTTCATGCCGTGGCCGGGCATCTTCTTCTTCCTGGCCGGTTACGGGACCTGCGTCATCATCGCGGCCGTGTTCGTGGTGCGCGAGACGCTGCCCAGGGAGCTCCGCGGGAAGAGCGGGATGACCGCCCGCCAACGCTACGGGGTCCTGTTCGCGGACCGGATCTTCGTGGGCCTGCTGCTGGTGGGCGGGATGAACTTCGCCGGGCTGTTCAGCTACCTCTCCGCCTCGCCGTTCCTCTTCCAGGACGTCTACGGTTTCAGCCCCCAGCAGTACGGCCTGCTGTTCGGCGTCAACTCGCTGGGCATCGTCGCCGGTGTCCAGACCAGCGCCCGGCTCATCCGCCGGGTTCCGCCGCAGTGGATCCTGGCGTGCTCGACAGCCTGGATGTTCCTCATGGCCGTGCTGATCGTGATCTTGGACCAGCTGGGCTTCGGCCTGTGGGGCGTGATGGTGCCGCTCTGGTTCTACATCCTCGGCGCCGGCTTTACGTTCCCCTGTGTCCAGGTGCTGGCGCTGGCCAAGCACGGCGCCCAGGCGGGCACCGCGGCCTCCCTGCTCGGCGCGGCCACGTTCATGATGGCGGGCTTGGTTTCGCCTGTGGTCGGCTGGCTCGGCGTCAGCTCCGCCACCCCGATGGGCTCAGTCCAGGCCGTCTGCATTTTCCTGGGCGCAGCCGCCCTCTGGCTCGTTGTGAGGCCGCGCACGGTGCCGGCCATCGGCTAGGACCCTTCCCAGCACCCTCCGCCGCCCACTCCCTCCCAGCGCCCACACCCTTCCAGCGCCTACTCCCTCCCAGCGCCCAGACCCTCCCAGCTGGACATGCCCATTTTTCGCGGCTGCAAGAGGGCACAGTGGGTTTGTGTCCATCCGCAAACCCGAGCGAGGGGCATGCCCGACGGCGGGAAGAGCGCACAGGCCGCCCGGCCGCTCCCCGGGAGGACATGCCCATTTTTCGTGGCCGCGAGTGAACACAGTGGCATTATGTCCATGCGCCCACCCAAGCGAGGGGCATGCCCGACGGCAGGAGGAGCGCACTGCTATAACCGGCTCGACCTCGCCAACGCTCAGGTCGAGGCCGTCAGCCCGTGGCGTTTCTGGCTTGCTGCGCCCCGGGTCGCGCCTGCGCTCCTTCCCAGTTGCTCGTCGCCAGGTGCTCAGCGGCCCCTGTGAAGCCCGGAATCCCGGGGGCTGCCAGGGAAGTCCCCAAAGCAACTGGGAGGGAGCGTCACGGCGTCTCAGCGCGGGGCGTCTCCGGCGGTGCGAAGGGGAATCGGGCAACTCCTCCGGGAGGACATGTCCAGCCGTCGCGGCCAGGAACGCGCATATTGGGACTATGCCCACTCGCCCACCCCAGCGCGGGGCATGTCCGGTGGAGGTATGCGCGTCCCGCGGGGCATGTCCCGTGGCGGTATGCGCGTCTCGTGGCGGTGTAGGGGTCCGATGCCTGTCTTCCGGCCCTGTTCCCGGTCCGCGGCGGGCGATAAAGTTGTAGTGTGCCCGATTGGCAGGACCCTCCGCCCCTACCGGCCACGTGGCAGCGGTGCGACGCCGGTATTCTGCCTCTGTGGTGGGATCGACTGTGCAGCCAGACCAGCTCCCAGTCGGCGGCCCTCTTCGCCGGCGGGCTGTTCACCGAAGACCGGCGGCGCCCGATCGCCCAGTGGTACAACCCGGCCTACGACTCCGCCCTGCTGGTTGCCCCCGAGACTTCCCCGGAATGGCCCGTGCAGCGCTTCGGCATCTACTACGCCCCGCCCGGCGGCGGCTTCACCCAGGTCCATTCGGCGCCGCATGAGTGGCATCCGCGCGAACCTAGGCAGTCCCCCACCGAGCATGAGGCCTTCGAGGCCGCCGTGGCCGAGGCGGAGCGCTTCCTGCAGGTCGAGATGTACTTCGTCTGAGGCACCCCGCGGCACCCCACCGGTCCCCGGGCACAAAAAAGTCCCGCAGCCGGTTTTTCACCGGCCACGGGACTTGTCCGCTCCTCCTGCTGGACTTGAACCAGCAACCCTTCGATTAACAGTCGAATGCTCTGCCAATTGAGCTAAGGAGGAATGAAGCAGGTACGACATTAGCAAAGGAATTGCCGCTTTGGAAATCGACCGCTTGCCCTGCCCGCAGAACACTGCAAATACCCCATCCGGGTATAAAAAAGTCCCCGTCCCGGTGACCCGGGACGGGGACTGCGCGCTCCTCCTGCTGGACTTGAACCAGCAACCCTTCGATTAACAGTCGAATGCTCTGCCAATTGAGCTAAGGAGGAATGAAGCGGATACAAGCCTAGCAAACACCTTGCCGGGAAGTGAAATTTCCCCCAGACGGGACAACCAGACGGGACAACAGGACGGGACCCTCAGGCCTCCGAGCGCAACGACCGCCGCTGCATCTCCAGCTGCATGAGCTCACGGTTGAGCCGCTGGAATTCCTCCGGATCCGCCGAGGCATCAAGGCGCTGCAGCTGGCCCATCTTCTCCGCCTTGACCCGGGTGATCTGCAGCTCGAACAGGCGCGCCAGAATGTCCCTGCAATACCGCAGCACCCCGTCGGCGGTACTGGCCGGCAGCGGGACAACGGAAAGCTCGGACACCAGCGGCCGCAGCGGTTCGGGAACCTCCTGGAGCAGCGCCTCCACCCAGCGCCCCGGATCCCCGGTAAAGGCCAGCCCGGTGGCCCGGATGGCCTCGTGGATGGCAAGGTAGGCGGGCGTCGAGAATCGGGCCTCGGAGAAGCGCTGCCAGGTCTCGCCTTCCAGCATCGAGGGCTCCTGCAGGGCGACCTCGAGCGACTGGCGCTCCATCGCAGCAACCGGGTCGCGGGGGTCCGGCCGGGTGAAGGACGGCAGAACGGCCGACGGCGGCAGTGGCGCCACGCCCGGCGCGGACCGCGCCGAAGACCCCCCGCCGGCTCCCGGAGCATACCCGGAGCCCTGTCCCCCGCGCCCCGGTGCGGAGCCCCCGGACGGCCCCTGGGCGGCACGCTTGGCCGCGGCGCCCACTGCGCGGCTGACTTCCTCGACCGGCATACCCAGCCAGCCGGACAGTTCGCGGGCGTAGGCGGGGCGGATGCCGGCGTCGCGGATTTGGGCCACCACCGGGGCGGATTCGCGCAGCGCGGCGATCCTGCCCTCGACCGTGTCCAGGTTGTGGCGTTTCAGGGCGGCACGGATGGCAAATTCGAACAGCGGACGCCGGGTGCCGATGAGGTCGCGGACGGCGTCGTCGCCCTTGGTCTGGCGCAGCTCGCAGGGGTCGGCGCCGTTAGGTTCTACTGCCACATAGGTCTGCGCGACGAACCGCTGGTCCTCCTCGAAGGCCCGCAACGCGGCCTTCTGGCCCGCGGCGTCGCCGTCGAAGGTGAAGATGACCTCGCCGCCGCTGCCGTCGTCGGAGAGAAGTCGGCGGGCGATCTTGATGTGCTCGGTGCCGAAGGCAGTACCGCAGGTGGCCACCGCCGTCGTGATCCCGGCAAGGTGGCAGGCCATCACGTCGGTGTAGCCCTCCACGACGACGAGCTGGCGTTCCCTGGCGATGTTCCGCTTGGCGAGGTCGATCCCGTAGAGGACCTGCGACTTCTTGTAGAGCGCAGTCTCGGGGGTGTTCAGGTATTTGGGGCCCTGGTCGTCCTCGTAGAGCTTGCGGGCGCCGAAGCCGATGGTGTCCCCGGCAATGTCACGGATCGGCCAGATTAGCCGGCCGCGGAACCGGTCGTAGATCCCCCGGCCGCCTTCGGAGAACATCCCCGTGAGCTTGAGTTCGGGGTCGGTGTAGCCCCGCCCCCGGAGGTGCTTGAGCAGCGAGTCCCACCCCTGCGGGGCGTAGCCGACACCGAATTGCTCGGCCGCCGCGCGGTCGAAACCGCGCTCGTGCAGGAAGTTGCGGCCCTCGGTGGCACCGGGGCTCAGGAGCTGGGCGCGGAAGAATTCGTCCGCGACCTTGTGCGCGTCGAGCAGCCGCTGCCGGCGGCCGATGTCCTCGCGGTTGGGGCCGGAGCCGCCGTCCTCGTAACGGAGCTCGAAGCCGATCCGCGAGGCCAGTTTCTCCACGGCTTCATGGAACGAGGTGTGGTCCAGTTTCTGCACGAAGGAGATGGCGTCGCCGTCCTCGCCGCAACCGAAGCAGTGGTATCTGCCCACCTGGGGACGGACGGTGAACGAGGGCGAACGCTCGTCATGGAAGGGGCACAGGCCTTTGAAGGAGCCCAGCCCCGCTCCCTTGAGGGTCACGTAGCCGTCGATGACTTCCTTGATGTCCGTACGCTGGCGTACTTCGTCGATATCTTCGCGTTTGATCAGGCCGGCCACAGTGCCATCCTAGTCCCGTGCACGGGAGGCAACCGGCCGCGGCCGGAACGACAGTGCGACTCCGGGGGCGCCAAGGCGGGCAAGGTCACCGGCAACGTCACCGGGCTCCGTCACCACAGCGACGGCAGGCTGCCAACGAGCCGCTCATACATGGCCAGTGCGGAACCGTCGGTCAGCGAGGCGACCTGGTCGATCACGACGCGCAGCCGCGCGCCGTCGTCCCCAGCGTCGCGCCAGTCGGCGGCGAACATCGGCTCCAGATGCCGGTCCCCCGTGGCGCTCAGCGCGGTGACGAGGGCATGGAGGACCTCGCGCTGGCGTTCGTAGATGGGCTGCCGGTGCTCGGTGGTCATCACGAAGGTGGTGGCCAGGCCCTTCATCACGGCGATTTCCATCACGGTCTCGTCCGGGACGATCAGCTCGGCGTTGTAGCGGGTGAGGTTCTCCGGACCGTAGACGGCCCGGGTGGTTTCCAGCGCGCGCTGGCAGAACCGGCCGATGAGTTGGCTGGTCATGTCCTTGAGCGCGGCCATGGACTTCCGGCTGCCGTCGGCCTCGCGGACCCAGACGCTCGTAGCCTCGAGCCGGGCCAGCGCCGCGTCGATCGCGGCCGGATCGTTGTGCGGAAGGTACCACTGCCTGGCGTAGCCGACGACGCGGGCACGGTGGTCCGGGTTGTCCATCCAGCGCAGCTGGAAGTGGCCCGCAACAATCGCGTCCTCGACGTCGTGCACGGAGTAGGAGATGTCGTCGGCGAGGTCCATGACCTGGGCCTCGAGGCAGGAGCGCCGCTCCGGGGCCTCCTCGCGGATCCAGTCGAAGATGGGCAGGTCGTCCTCGTAGGCGCCGAATTTGCTGGTCCGCTGGCCGTGGATGATGGGGGCGTTCGCGGCCGACCACGGGTACTTGGCGGCTGCATCGAGACTGGCGCGGGTCAGGTTCAGCCCGGCGGGGCGGCCGTCCGGGGCAAGGACCTTGGGCTCCAGCCTGGTCAGCAGGCGCAGGGTCTGGGCATTGCCCTCAAAGCCGCCGATGGCATGCGCGACCTCGTTCAGGGCCGACTCGCCGTTGTGTCCGAAGGGCGGGTGGCCAAGATCATGGCTCAGGCAGGCTGTGTCCACGACATCGGGGTCGCAGCCCAGGGCACGGCCCAGTTCCCGGCCCACCTGTGCCACTTCGAGGCTGTGGGTCAGGCGCGTGCGAACAAAGTCATCGGTGTCCGGCGCCACCACCTGCGTCTTGGCACCGAGCCGGCGCAGCGCCGAGGAGTGCAGGACCCGGGCGCGGTCGCGTTCGAAGTCCGAGCGGTAGGTGGTCTTGGGCGGTTCCTCCACCCAGCGGGCGGAGTCGCGGGCGTCGTAGCCGTCCAGGACGGGGGCGGTTGTCCTGGTTTCAGCCACCGGAAACGTCCAGTTCGGCGAAAGCAATGTCACGCGACTGTGCGGCGTCCATGGTGCGGTCCAGGAGCCAGTCTTTGGGCAGGGCGGGTTTCTTGGGCGAGCCCGCGCGTCCGCGGGGGCCTTCGGCGTCGGCTCCGGGGTACGGGGAATCAAGGTCCAGTTGGTCCAGCGTCCCGCGGAGCACCTCGAGGCTCGTCACCATCGCCAGCTTGGTCCGCAGTTCGCTGCCAACAACGTAGCCCTTGAAGTACCAGGCCATGTGCTTGCGGATCTCGCGGAGCGCCTTCCCCTCGTCACCGAAGGTTTCCACCATAAGTTCGGCGTGGCGGTAAACGCTTTCGGCCACCTGGCGCAAGTCCGGCTTGTGGCGGACGTCGCTGCCTTCGAAGGCCGCCATCAGGTCGCCGAACAGCCACGGCCGTCCTTGGCAGCCGCGGCCCACGACGACGCCGTCGACGCCGGTTTCGCGGACCATGCGGATCGCGTCCTCGGCGGACCAGATGTCACCGTTGCCGAGCACCGGAATGTCCGGCAGCGCCTCGCGCAGCCGGGCAATCGCTGACCAGTCGGCCTGTCCGGAGTAGAACTGCGCGGCGGTGCGGCCGTGGAGCGCGACGGCGGCCACGCCGGAATCGCGGGCGATCCGGCCGGCGTCGAGGTACGTCAGGTGGTCCTCGTCGATGCCCTTCCGCATCTTGATGGTGAGCGGGATGTTGCCCCTCGAGGCCTCTTTCACCGCCGTCTGGACGATCGAGGTGAACAGGTCGATCTTCCACGGCAAGGCCGAACCGCCGCCGCGGCGGGTCACCTTGGGCACGGGGCAGCCGAAGTTGAGGTCGATATGGTCCGCGCGGTCTTCCTCGACGAGCATCCGGACGGCCTGGCCGACTGTCGCGGGGTCCACGCCGTAGAGCTGGACGGAGCGGACCTTCTCGTCGTCGTCGTGCGAAATGATGCGCAGCGATTCCGGTGTGCGCTCCACGAGGGCGCGCGAGGTGACCATCTCGGCGACGTACAGGCCGCCGCCGTATTCACGGCAGAGCCTGCGGAAGGCGGAGTTCGTTATTCCCGCCATGGGAGCCAGAATCACGGGGGTGTCCACCGTGATGGGGCCGAGCTTCAGGGGCGGGAGCTCCAGCGTGGGGGCGGGAGGCGTTGCTACAACAGTCACCCGTCCATTGTCTCAAAGCCGGGCAAATCGGCCGGACCCACGCCTGGCTATGTGGATAGTGCGCCTCAGCCGGGCGCGGCGGCACGGCGGCCGCGGCGGCCGGCTGCCCCGGCGTCGTCACCGGCGTCGCCGCCGGCATTGTCACCGACGTCACCGGCGTCGCCAGCGTCAGCCTCACTGTGGGCTCGGTCACCGGCGTTCATCGCGCCGGTGCCCTTGAGCCCGGTGGCTTTCACCACGAGTACCGCGATCAGCGTGGTGACCGGGATCGCCAGGACCAGCCCGACGGAACCGACCAGGGTGCGGATGACTTCCTCGGAGAGTTCGGCGCTGGTGAGGGCATCGCCGAGGGGCCGCTCATAGAGCATCACGATGATCAGGATGGGCAGGGCCGCCCCGGCGTAGGCGAAGGCGATGGTGTAGACGGTTGAGGCGATGTGGTCCCGGCCGATCCTCATGGCCGAGGTGAACAGCTGGCGGGCAGATGTTTCCGGGGCCAGTTCCCACAGCTCCCAGACGGCCGAGGACTGGGTGATGGTGACGTCGTTCAGGACGCCCAGGCCGGAAATGATGAGCCCGCAAAGGATGATGCCGGAGATAGAGATGTTGTCCGAGATGTTTGCGAGGGTGGCGGAATCGTGGCTGCCGACGCCGGCGAGGTTGGCGGCGTCGGTGGCCCACGCCGCCAGCAGTGCGGTGATGCCGAGCCCGAACATGGTGCCAAGCAGCGCCGTCGAGGTCCGGGCCGAGAAGCCGTGGGCGAAGTACAGGACCCCGATCATGATCACCGTGGACCCCACCAGCGCCAGCAGCAGCGGCGGCTTGCCCTCCACCAGCCCGGGCAGCATAAAGGTGACCAGCACGGCGTAGGCCCCGAGGAGCCCGATCAGGGCACGCAGTCCGCGCCAGCGTGCCACCGCGATCACGACGACGGCGTACAGCACCGCCAGGAAGATGATCGGCAGGGTCCGGACAAAGTCCACGAACACATAGGCGGGGGCACCCTGGGCCTCGGCTGCGCCCTGGGCTTTGGACAGGTTGAGGTAGCGGATGATGTCGCCGGCCTTGACCCCGTGGGACTTGGCGACGTCGGGGTTGATGACCACCTTGACGGGGCTGCCGCCCTTGTCCGGCTCGGTGAAGGCGAAAGTGCACTCCGAGCCCTGGTGCGCGGCCTGGCCAGAGGCGTCGCCGCCGGCCTGGGCACCGTCCATGCAGCTGCCGGTGACGACGCGCTGGATCTTTCCGGTGTCGAAGGTGACGCCGGGCGCCGCCGCATAGGGGCTGGCCAGCTTGATGCCCTCCTTGCTGCCCGAGGGCCACATCATCACCATCGCCGCGAGCGTCAGCAGGGTCAGCGGGATCAGGATGGCGGCCAGGATCCAGTTGGCCTTTGTCCGGGCGGCGAGCGCCTGCGGCGTCGGCACGGCATGTTCCGTGGGGCCATGTGAATGTCCGGCGCCCATCAGCAGTTGAACCTCATGCCGGAAACTTTACGGCGTTTCCGGCGCCTCCCCGGACGGATGACGCCCCGGTTGCCGGGGACGCACGGCGCGCCGGACAGTTACGCGGGCGTGATGTTCTGGTTGATCCGGAAGAGGTTTTGCGGATCGTGCTTGGCCTTGATTTCGCGCAGCCGGCCGTAGTTCGGCCCGTAGTTTTCCGCAACCCGGGGCAGATCATCGCCGTCCATGAAGTTGATGTAGCCGCCGGGGGCGGAGAACGGGCGCAGCGCCGCCGCATATTCCCTGGCCCAGGCCACGTTCGTTGCACTGTCGGCGGGGTTCTCCCAGACAGCGGCAATCACCGGGGCGAACTTCACGTTCCGGTTGGCGAACGCCGTGTCCGTCGCCCCCACCCGCTGCACCGCTCCGTCGATGGGGTAGAGATGCACGGCGGTCTGCACCGTGGGAATCGTGGCCCCGTAGCGGATATGCGCGTCGATGGCGTCGTCGCTGAGCTCCGCGAGGAAATCCGCCTTCCAGTAGCTCCGGATTCCCTTGGGCTGCAGGGCATCGAACGCCTGGTTCAGGGCCGGATAGGGCATCGGCCCCACCAGGGAACCGGCCACCGGCGCGACGTCGAGGTACGGATCGACCCGGACCCCGGAGGTGTTGACAAAGTCGATGACGAGGGCAGCGTCCCAGGTTCCAAAGCCCGGCGCACTGTGGCCACCGCCGCCGGCCTCCTGTTGATCATGCTGTTGTGGACCGCGCTGACCGCGTCGTATCCGGCGTCGACAGGCGTGATGAGCTGCCCGCGGGACTGTTCCCGCAGACCATCAACAACTGTTCCGTTCATTTTGTGTACCGTCTCATTTTCCGCAGCGGGGACTTCGAAATGAGACCCGACCCGGGCGGCGATCAGCGCTCCCAGCCGGCATGGGGTCCGGAGGCTTACGGGCTCAGGCCGACTCCTACCGCAATGCCCGGTCAAGAGGCCCCGCGGGACCTGCCCGGGGCAACGTTCCAATCCCCCGGGGCCCCGGCTCCGAATGTCCTATGGGAATGACATGAGGGACTGCCGGCCGGGAACGCCGCCAGGCAACCTATGGTTGTTAATTGAGGGACGAACTACCTGGAGGACACCGGCGTGGCCATACGTATACTGGACGACCGCGAGCATGAGCTGATCGGCACAGCGCCGGCGGCCAAGGCCGTGCTGAGCATTGCCGAGGCGGCCGGGGAACCCCGGGCAGTCGCCCTGGTGCTGCATGGCGGCCGATCGGAAAGCTACGAGTCTGTCAGCCCCCGGCACCTGAGCCCGGCCCGGATGCTGCCCTTCGCCTCGGCGCTCCGCTCGCAGGGTGGCCCGCACGGGCTGGCCGTCTGGACACTCCGGAACCGCTACCGGGGCTGGAACGGGAAGGACATGTCCCCCGTTCAGGACGCCCGCTGGGCCCTGTCCCACATCAGCCGCGAGCACCCGGGCGTGCCCGTCTTTTTGCTGGGCCACTCGATGGGCGGGCTGACAGCGCTCTGCGTCGCTGATGATCCCCAGGTGGAAGCCGTGGTGGCGCTCGCACCATGGCTGAACCATGAGACGCCGGTGAAACCCGTTGCCGGCCGCAGGATCCTGATCGTTCACGGCACCAAGGACCGCTGGACCAGCCCTGCCAACTCGCTGGCCTTCGCCCGCCGGGCAGACGGCGTCGCGGAATCCGTGGACTATGTGTCCATCAAGGGCGCAGGGCACTTCATGTTCCGCCGGGTGGGTCTCTGGAACTCGCTCGCCAACGGCTTCATCCTGGATGCCTTCGCCGGCCGCGCGGGCAGCGAACTGCCGGGCAGCACGGACGCGTTCCGCACGCTTCTCCCCGCCCCCGGCGGCAGCCTCCCGGTGGAGCTCTGATGCCCGCCTTCGCACTCAGTGTCTTCCCGTTGGGGGCTTTCCTGGGCAGCCTCCCCTGGGTGGCTGCAGGGCTCGTGGCTCTGCTCGCGCTGACCTTCGCCATCGCCGTCCGCCAGAACCGCCATTCGGTCATCGACACCGTCTGGGGTCTTGGCTTCGTCGTCGTCGGCGCTGTCTCGTGGCTGCTCTCCGCCGGCCACGGCGACGGCGGCCGCCGCCTCCTGCTCCTGGCGCTCGTGGCGGTCTGGGGCATCCGGCTGGCCGTCCACATCGGCCTCCGCGCCCGCGGCGGCCACGAGGATCCCCGGTATGTGGACATGCTCTCCGGTGCCCCCGGTTCCCGCAACGTTTATGCGCTGCGCCGCGTGTACCTCCCCCAATCCGTGGTTCTGTTCTTCGTCTCACTCACCGTTCAGGTGGGCATGTTCAGCACCGGGAGCCTCGGCTGGCTGGCGCTGGCGGGCGTCCTGCTCTGGATCCTGGGCTTCGTCTTCGAGACCGTGGGCGACTGGCAGCTGGCTCAGTTCAAGGACGATCCGGCCAAGCGCGGCACGGTACTCAACACCGGCCTCTGGCGCTACACCCGGCACCCGAACTACTTCGGAGACGCGGCCGTCTGGGCCGGACTCTTCCTCGTCGCCGCCGACTCCTGGCCCGGGGTGCTGACCATCCTCTCCCCCGCGCTGATGATCTGGACGCTGGCGGGCAAGACCGGCAAGCCGCTGACCGAGAAGGCGATGTCCGCCCGTCCCGGCTACAAGGAATACATCGAGTCCACCTCCGGCTTCCTGCCGTGGCCGCCCCGTAAGCCCCGCCGGACAAACCGGACAAACGGGACAAGCGGGCCCCGGACAAGCGGACACTGATGGCGTGGCGGCCCAAGCCCAACGACCGCTTCTACCGCACTATCGTCCGCGCGGGCCTGGCGCTGCGGTGGCTGTTCCGGATCCGCGTCATCATCACGGGACGGGAGCACCTCCCGGTGCCGGAGGCACCCGCCGTTTCCACCGGGGGGACCTCCCGGCGCGTCACGCCGGGCCGGGGCGCCGTCGTCGCGATCACGCACTTCGGGTACCTCGACTTTGCCTTCGCCGAACTGCTGCTGTGGTGGAGCAGCAAGGCCCAGATGCGCTTCCTGATCACCCAGGGGGCGGCCGACCACTGGTTCGCCGGCCCCGCCATCAGCGCCGCCGGGCACATCGTCGTCGGGTATGAAACCGGCTCCCACGCCTTCGACGCCGCTGTGCAGAAACTGCGCGACGGCGAGTATGTCGCCGTCCTGCCCGAGGCGGGCGTCAGCCGCAGCTTCAAGGTGCGCGAGTGCAAGTCCGGCGCCGTCCGGATGGCCGCGGAGGCCGGCGTGCCGATCATCCCCGTCTCGGTCTGGGGATCCCACCGCCTGATGACGCGCCGGCCATTTACCCGCCGCAGCGGTTTTTCCCCCGGCCGGGCGTGGCGCGCACCGGTCCGGGTCCATGTCGGCGAGCCGCTGGTCGTGGCCGCGTCAGACGACGTCCAGGCAGCCACCGCACGGCTGCGCGGTGCCCTGCAGGCCGGGATCGACGCCGGCATCGCGGACTTCCCGCTGACAGCGGCCCCCGGCGCCTGGTGGATGCCGGCGGACCTTGGCGGCGGCGCACCCAGCGAGGAGGAACGGCGGCGGCTGGATGACGCCGAGGGCCCGCGGCGCGCAGGCGGCCGCCGCCGATAAGCCGGATTCGCGCCAATGACTGGCTAAACTCCATCGGGTACAAATTCGCACTCAATGGAGAGGTACTCCTCTGTGGCAAACACAGTCCTGACGAAAAGCGGAATCGAAGAACGCGGTCTCGCCCGAATAGCCCAAAGGATGGCGGCGTGGACCGAGAAGTGGTTCCCGGATGCCTACATCTTCGCCCTGGCCGGCGTCGTCATCATCGCCGTTGCCGCCCTGGCTATCGGCGCCTCACCCCAGTCGGTCGCCGATTCCTTCGGCAACGGCTTCTGGGACCTGACCGCCTTCACCCTGCAGATGGCCATGGTGGTCCTCACCGGCTACGTCGTGGCGACTTCCCCGCCCGTGGCCAGGCTCATCAACCGCCTCGCCCTGATCCCGGCCACTGCCCGCACTGCGGTGAGCTTCGTGGCGCTGATGTCCATGTCGGTGTCCTTCCTCAACTGGGGCCTCAGCCTCATCTTCGGCGGCCTGCTGGCGCGTGCCATTGCCCGCCGCAAGGACCTGACCGTGGACTACCGCGCGCTCGGCGCGGCCGCGTTTATGGGCCTCGGCGCCGTCTGGGCGCTTGGGCTGTCCTCCTCCGCCGCCCAGCTGCAGGCCACCGCCGCTTCGCTGCCGCCGGCCCTGCTGAAGATCACGGGCATCCTGGACTTCGGCACCACGATCTTTACCTGGCAGTCGTTGCTCACCCTGGCCATCCTGATGGCCCTCACCACCGTGATCGCGCACTTCTCGGCACCGCAGGGCGGCGCCATCCGCACTGCCGAGGTTCTCGGCGTCGACCTCAACGACGAACCGAGCGAGCCGGAGCCGCGCTCCCGCCCGGGCGAATGGCTCGAATACAGCATGATCCTGCCCATTCTGGCCGGCATCCTGACGCTCGGCTGGCTGGTCTCGCAGTTCCTGACTAAGCCCTTCCTCACCGTGGTGAGCAGCCTCAACGGCTATCTGCTGGTCTTCCTGATCCTGGGCCTGGTGCTGCACGGCACCCCGCGGAATTTCCTGCAGGCCGTCACCAAGGCCGTCCCGGCCACGGCCGGCATCCTGGTCCAGTTCCCGCTCTACGCCGCGATGGCCGCGATCCTGACCAGGGCCACCGGCCACGGCGGCATGACCATCTCCGCGCACCTGGCCGAATTCTTCACGGACATCGGCAGCGGCGGCGGATTCGCCGTCGTGATTGCGCTATACACCGCTCTGCTGGGCCTGCTGGTCCCCTCCGGCGGCGGCAAATGGCTCGTGGAGGCGCCGTATGTGATGCAGTCCGCCACCGATGTGCAGATGAACCTTGGCTGGACCGTGCAGATCTACAACATCGCCGAGGCCCTGCCGAACCTGATCAACCCGTTCTTTATGCTGCCGCTGCTCGCGGTGCTGAAGCTGCGGGCCCGGGACCTGGTGGGCTTCACGTTCCTGCAGTTTGTGTTCCACCTGCCGGTGGTGCTGCTGCTGGTCTGGCTGCTGGGGATGACGTTCGACTTCGTCCCGCCGGTGATGCCGCCGGGCAAATAGCCACCAACGAAAACTGACCCGCAGCTGCAGCCGTTATGACGCTTCATAACGGCCGCAACTGCGGGCCAGTTGGGTTAACGGCTAGGCCGGGTCGGAAACCACCAGGGTCTCGGCACCCTGGAGACGGGCATTGCCGCTTTCCAGCAGGGGCTCGACGACGGCACCCAGCGCCGTCATCGAATCGTCCAGTTCCAGCAGCACGGGGTGCTGGAACGCGATGAGCGACAGCAGGTCACGGACGGCGGCCTGGGCCTGCTCCGGGAGAAGCTGCGGCTCGTGCCCCACAAAAACATCGGTAGGCTGGCCGGATTTGGCGCCCTCGCCGCCGCCGGCGTTCTCCCCGCCGGGGACAAACGCCGCGTAGCTGATCGCGAAGGCCTCGAGCCGGCCCTTTTTGCTGGCCGGCACGCCCGGGCCGAACGCGCTGGCCTTCGGCGCGCGCAGCACGATCGCACCGTGGGCCCCGCTGAGTTCGTCCAGGAACAGCCGCTGGACCGTGGCGATGCTGAGGTCCCCGGGGCTGTCCCAGCCGTGCACGGCCGTGTAGTACCGGCCCACGACGTCGCTGAGCTCTACGGAACCGGTGGCGAGGTCTTCGATCTGCTCGGAGGCGGCAGCCTCGGAGCCGTCGCCGAAGACCGGCAGCTTGAGCGCGCCGGGGTCGACGACGACGAGCCGGGACCGCTGGATCGGGGCCAGGCCGGCCGCCCCGGCGAAGGCCGCGCCGGGGGTGTCCGGCTCCACCTTGGTCCGGAGCCGGGTAACGCCCGACGGCGATTGTGCGGCCTCGTGCCGGAGCATGGTCAGCAGGGTGGACCCGACGCCGGTGCGGCGGTGGTGCCGGTCCACCTCGATGTAGGCCCAGAGCCGTTCCGGGTGCAGGGAGGCCTCGTGGACCACACCCGCCGCGACCGGGACGGCCACACCGTCGACGACGTCCTCGGCCACGATGCAGCGGCGCCACGGTGAATTGCCCGAGGGTGCCAGGGTGCCGCGGAACTGCCCGGCCTGGACCGTTTCCGGGCCGCCCCACATTTCCAGCAGGGCAAGGTCGTCGCCGTCGCGCCATTCACGGTATACGATCGCCATCCTCAGGCTCCGATCAGCCGTGCGGCCAGGTAGCCCTCCACCTTGTCCAGGGAGACGCGTTCCTGGCTCATGGTGTCGCGTTCGCGGATCGTGACGGCCTGGTCGTCCAGGGTCTCGAAGTCCACGGTGATGCAGAACGGGGTGCCGATCTCGTCCTGGCGGCGGTAGCGGCGGCCGATCGCGCCGGCGTCGTCGAACTCGATGTTCCAGCTCTTGCGCAGCTGGGCGGCGAGGTCCTTGGCCTTCGGGGACAGGTCCTCGTTCCGGCTCAGCGGCAGCACGGCCGCCTTGACCGGGGCCAGCCGCGGATCGAGCCTGAGCACGGTGCGGATGTCGACGCCGCCCTTGGCGTTGGGTGCCTCATCCTCGGTGTACGCGTCGATCATGAACGCCATGAAGGAGCGGGTCAGGCCGGCGGCGGGTTCGATCACGTACGGCGTGTAGCGCTCATTGGTGGCCTGGTTGAAGTAGCTCAGGTCCTGGCCGGAGGCCTTGGCATGGGTGGAGAGGTCGAAGTCGGTGCGGTTGGCGATGCCCTCAAGCTCGCCCCACTCGGAGCCCTGAAAACCGAAGCGGTATTCGATGTCCGTGGTGCCCTTGGAGTAGTGGCTGAGCTTTTCCAGCGGGTGCTCGAAGAAGCGCAGGTTGTCTTCCTTGATGCCGAGGCCGGTGTACCAGGACATCCGCTCCTTCATCCAGTACTGGTGCCACTGCTCATCCGTGCCGGGCTCGACGAAGAATTCCATCTCCATCTGCTCGAACTCGCGAGTGCGGAAGATGAAGTTGCCCGGCGTGATCTCGTTGCGGAAGGACTTGCCGATCTGGCCGATGCCGAACGGCGGCTTCTTGCGGGAGGTGGTGAGCACGTTGCTGAAGTTGACGAAGATGCCCTGCGCGGTTTCCGGGCGCAGGTAGTGCAGGCCCTCTTCGCTGGCCACCGGGCCCAGGTACGTCTTGAGCAGGCCGGAGAATTCCTGGGGCTCGGTCCACTCGCCGCGGGTGCCGCAGTTGGCACAGGCGATGTCCTTGAGGCCGTTCTCGGCCGGGCGGCCCTTCTTTTCCTCGAATTCCTCCAGGAGGTGGTCCGCGCGGTAGCGCTTGTGGCAGGAGAGGCACTCGACCAGGGGGTCGGAGAAGACGTCGACGTGGCCGGACGCTTCCCAGACCTGGCGGGGCAGGATGACCGAGGAGTCGAGGCCGACGACGTCGTCGCGGCCGCGGACCACGGACTGCCACCACTGGCGCTTGATGTTTTCCTTGAGCTCTGCGCCAAGGGGCCCGTAGTCCCAGGCGGAGCGGGAGCCACCATAGATTTCACCGGCCTGGAATACGAAACCCCTGCGCTTGGCGAGGGAAATGATCTGGTCGAGGACGGATTTTGCTGCCATGGGAACTCCACTTTCTACAGGGCCGCTGGGTGCGGTCCGCGGTCTCAGCCCCGGGACCCCGGCTGGTTGCCGGACGGGGCACTAAAAACGCAAAACAAACAAAGCTGTGGGTAAAGAGTGCGGTGGTTAGATGCCGCGGTGCAGGAAGCTGCGCCTCCTAGCCTACCGGCCTGCTGTCCCGCCAGGGCCACCGCGCGGGGGCCACCGCCCCGGGGCTACCGCGTCAGGGAGCCCTTGGGCCAGGGCAGGGTGGCCAGCACTATGGCACCGAGGGTCAGGACGGTCCCGAGCACCGTGGGCAGCGCCACGACGGTGCCGGGTGCCGGGAAGGCCAGGTCCAGGCCGAGCGAGCCCAGCAGCTGGCCGGAAATGGTCCCGAGTCCGGTAACCAGCACGCCCAGGCTGCGCACCAGCAGCGCGCTCACCCCGATGAAGACACAGCCCAGCGGGCCGCCGAGGTAGTACCACCACTCCGCCGGCAGCGGATTCCCGGCACCGGCGGTCGCGAGCTTGACCAGCCAGGCGGCCCACAGCAGCACCGCACCGGCAACGAAGTTCACCAGCGTGGCGGTGATGGGGGTGCCGTAGTGGACCGTCGCGGTGCCGTTCATGGCCTGCTGGAAGCTCATCAGGAACCCGGCCAGCACGGGCAGGAGCACCGGAACCAACAGCTGGACGGTTCCGGATTCGGCCCCGGAAAGGCGCGGCGAGACAGCCCAGGCGACGGCGGCGACGGTCAGGACGCTTCCGAGCACCCGGATGCCGGTGATGGCCTTCTTGCCGGCGGGGCTGATCCCCATCCGGTCCACGAGGAGGCCGCTGAGCGTCTGTCCCGTCACCGCGGCCACGGTAAACAGGGCCACGCCGAGCAGGCCCACGGTGAAGGACTGGGTGAAGACGAAGAAGGCCCCGATGCAGCCGGCCAGGACGTAGTACGGCGGAAAGTCGCGGTCCCGGACGGCCGGCAGTATCCGTGCCAGCCCGGCCCGGCCCTTCGGCAGCGCCAGCGAAATGACGATCATGACCACCAGTCCGGTGCTGAAACTGACCACGGCGGCGGCGATTCCGTCCGCGAGCGCCACACCCAGCGCGCCGTTGATCCTGCCCTGGACGGGCATGAGCAGGCCGGCGCCAACGGCCAGCGGCAGGCCGGCGAGGAGGGGCATCCGGGGTGTGTGGGTCATGGCTGTCACCTTACGTCAGGCATTATTGCTTGTATGAGCAACCCGGAAATTGAAGAGATCCCCATCCGCGACGACATGATCCGGCTGGGTCAGCTGCTGAAACTTGCCAACCTGGTCGAGGACGGAGTGGAGGCGGCGGAACTGGTCAAGGGCGGGCTCGTCAAGGTCAACGGCGAGATCGACGACCGCCGCGGCCGCCAGCTCCACCATGGCGATACCGTCACCGTCAACGGCAGGACCGTGCGGATCAGCACTCCGGCCGGCGCCTAGGACTGTTTGTTCAGCACCTCGTGGGTCAGGAACTCGGACACATGGCCGATTTCCTGCTGGTTGATGCCGTGCCACATGCCGGCGTAGAGCACCTTGGTGAGCTTTACGTGCTTGCGCACCCAGGCCATCGTGAACTCGATTTTGTCCGGCGTGATCACCGGGTCCTGCTGGTCCCGGCCCCAGAACATCGGCACGGTTCCGTCCAGTTCGGCGTCGCGGAAGCTCGGGTCCCCGCCGGCGTCGACGGCAAAACCTGAGAGTCCGACGACGGCGGCGTAGTCAGCGGGGCGCCGGCGCAGCAGCGTGGTAGCCATCGCCATCCCCATGGAGAAGCCCAGCAGCGTCACCGAGGGGTGGTTCGCCTTTACGGAGTCGATCCAGTCCTGCACGTAAGCGGCGGCGTCCTGGACGGCGTCAACCGTGTAGTCGATGGACGCGGTCAGCGGGAACCATGTGAAGCCGGGGCCGGAGACGAGCGGGGCGCGCAGTGAGGCCACCGCGAATCCGGCGGGAAGCACGTCCGCCAGGCTGAGCAGATCCTGTTCGTTGGCCCCGTAGCCATGGAGCAGGACCAGCAGCGGCTTGCCGGCGCGGTCCTCCTCAGCGGTGGACCACAGGACAACGGGGGCGGGAAAGACGGGGGCTTGAGTCATGGCTCCATTCTTGCAGTTACCCATTCCCGTTACCGGCCGGTAACAACTTACGGTGGCGTAGCTTTACTGGAACAGTGCAGGATATGAAGGTGAGCGAAACCGAGGCCATGGAGAATCCAGCAGAGAACGCCGTTACCCACCCGTGGACCCGCTACGTGGCCATGGGGGACTCCTTCACGGAAGGCATTGGCGATCCCGAACCCGCGAGCCCGGGCGGCCACCGGGGCTGGGCCGACCGTGTGGCCGAGGAACTGAGCCGCGGCCATCAGGGCTTCGCGTACGCAAACCTCGCCGTCCGGGGCCGGCTCCTGCAGCAGATCGCGGACCAGCAACTAGCGCACTGCCTCTCGCTCCGCCCGGACCTCGTGACCCTGTCCGCCGGCGGCAACGACCTGATCCGGCCCGGCGGCGATCCCGATCTGCTGGCGGAGAAGCTGGACTCCCTGGTGCAGATCCTGAGCCTGGGCGGCGCCACCGTGGTGCTCTTCAACGGCCCCGACACCGGCTCCTCCGTACTCGGCCGGGTCCGCAGCAAGGTGGCCATCTACAACGAGAACCTCCGGACCATCGCTGCCCGCCACGACGCCGTCATCGCGGACATGTGGTCCTTGCGGCAGCTCAACGATCCCCAGATGTGGGACGCGGACCGCCTGCACTTTTCGCCGCTGGGACACCACACCATCGCGGCCATGGTGCTTGATTCCCTCAACGTCCAGCACACCCTCGAGCCGCTCTCCCCCAAGCCGCTGCCGCAGCGGAGCTGGCGGGAGGCGCGGACCGGGGACCTCGTGTGGGCCCGCGAATACTTCGTGCCGTGGGTGGTGCGGCGGCTGCGGCACCGTTCCTCCGGCGACGGCGTCACGGCCAAGCGCCCGCTGCCCGGCCCGGTGTTCGGGCCCGGTGTTCCGCTGGGCTCCGGCGAAGGGCCGCCCGGCGCCGAAGAACCGGCGCGCTCTTAGCGGCCCCGGCAGCTCCGGCGGACATGATGGACGCGGACGACGTTGTGCGGCTGCGGCTCTGCCGGCAGCAGTTGCGCGAGCCGTTCGCCGCCACGGTGGACCATGCGCTGAAGAACCTCCTCGCCGTGCAGTCCCAGGAGTTCCCCTACGCGCGCTGGACGCTGGCCCAGCGCACCGCGGGCGCCACGGCCGCGGCGGTCGAGCGGGCGGTGTCTGAGGGCAGGATCCTCCGGACCCACATCCTGCGGCCCACCTGGCACTTTGTGCACCGGGACGATTTGCGCTGGCTTCTGGCAATCTCGGCACCGCGGCTCCATCAGGGCAATGCGGGGATGTACCGCCGGAGCGGGATCGACGCCGCCAACGCCGCGAGGAGCACCGACGTCCTGGCCCGGGCGCTGGCCAGTGGCGCCCACCTGACCCGGGAGCAGCTCGCCGAGGTCCTGCAAAGGGACGGCTTTGTGGCCTCGGGATTGGAGCTCGCCTACCGGATCATGTTCGCCGAGGCCAGCAGCGTCCTGGTCAGCGGCTCCCCCGTGCGCAGCGCCGGCGGGGCCCTGAAACAGACCTATGCGCTGTTTGACGAACGCGTCCCCCCGGCGCCGGCAGGCCTGATGGACCGCCCGGCTGCGCTGGCCGAGCTGGCCCGGCGCTACTTCGGCAGCCGCGGACCGGCGACGGAAAAGGACTGCGCCGACTGGTCCGGGATGACGGTGGCGGACGTCAGGGCGGGGGTGCGGTTCGCCCTGGAGGCAGACCCCGGAGCACTCGACTCGAGCCCGATCGACGGCGTCACCTCCTACTTCAGTCCGGCGCCGGGTGCCCCGGCGAGGGAGAGCGGGCTACCCCGCTTTGACCTGATCCAGTGCTACGACGAATATGTCATGGGGTACTCGAAGACCCGGCACCTCCTGGCCGGCACGGCGCCGATCACTCCGGTGCCCGGCCGGCCCCTGCACCTGGTCCTGCGGGACGGCCGGCTGGCAGGGGTATGGCGTCATGGCTTCGTCCGCGGCCGCTGCGAACTCGACCTCCGGCTGGACTCCCGCCCCGATCCCGACACCGAGCTCCGGATCGGCAGGGCGGTGGAGGCCTACGGCCGCTTTCTGGGGATGCCGGCCGTCCGGATCTAACGCCCTGCGCTGAACCCGCCCGATCGGGGACCGGTCCGGGCATAAGCTGGAAGCACACATTTTGAAAGGCGCCGTACCGTGAACAATCTGTTCTTTTGGATCATCGTTCTGTCATTCCTCATCCCGATGGGAATGCGGCTGTACAAGAAGTCGGTGCGCGGCCGGAACCAGAACCAGGGCGGGCCCGGCGGATTTCCTGGACAGTTCGGCCAATTTCCCGGAAACAGTTCCGGAGGCGCGCCCGGAGACTATCCCGGCCCGCAGAGCAAGCAGCCCCGGGACGGCTTGACCCAGAGTGACTACTACGGCGGCTTCGGCCAGCTCGGCGCCCCGCAGCAGCCCCAGCCGCCCGCGAACCAGCAGTACCCCGGCCAGCCGAACCCGCCCCGGCAATATCCCGGCGAACAGTTTCACGGCGAGCAGTACCCCACCCCGGCGGGCGACCAGCAGCCCGCCGCAGTCCAGCAGCCGTCCGGCCCGGCGGTGCCCCCGCCGCCGTCGGCCCCGCAGGGTTTCCGTGCCCGCAAGCTCGCGGAATTGGACCAGCGGTACAGCAACGGTGAAATCGCCATGGAGGACTACATGGCCCAGCGCGCGGAGATCATGAAGGGCTGACCCCCTCCCTCTACAAGCAACGCGGGGTCACCTACGGCCCATGATCCGGTCCTGGATGGGCCGTAGGTGACCCCGCGTTGCCTTGTGGGGAGGGCGGGAGGTCAGTCGACCTGCGGGAAGCCGAGGTCAATCACCGAGGTGGACGGGTCCGGCCAGCGGGTGGTGACCACCTTGCCCCGGGTGTAGAAGCGGATGCTTTCGGGGCCGTACATGTGGGTGTCGCCAAAGAGCGAGTTCTTCCAGCCGCCGAAGGAGAAGGTGCCCACCGGCACCGGAATCGGCACGTTCACGCCCACCATGCCGGCCTCGACGTCGAACTCGAACTGGCGCGCTGCGCCGCCGTCGCGGGTGAAGATGGCCACGCCGTTGCCGAACTCGTTGTCGTTGACGAGCTGGACGGCATCCTTGTACGTCTCGACCCGGACCACCGAGAGGACGGGGCCGAAGATCTCGTCGTCGTAGACCTTCATGCCCGGCTTGACGTGGTCGATCAGGCTGACGCCGATGAAGAAGCCGTTGGAGTCGAACTCCTGTGCACGGCCGTCGACCACCACGGTGGCGCCTTCATCGGCCGCACCGGCCACGTAGGAGGCGACCTTGTCGCGGTGCTCGGCGGTGATGAGCGGGCCCATCTGCGAGGAGGGGTCGGTGCCGGGGCCGATCTTGAGGGTGGCCATCCGGGTGGTGATCGCCTCGACGAGCTCGTCGGCGATGTTCCCGACGGCGACAAGCACGCTTACTGCCATGCAGCGCTCCCCCGCTGAGCCATAGGCGGCGGAGACGGCGGCGTCGGCGGCCATGGACAGGTCCGCGTCCGGCAGGACCACCATGTGGTTCTTGGCGCCGCCCAGGGCCTGCACACGCTTGCCGTGGTCCGCGGCGCGCTTGTAGATGGACTGGGCGATCGGCGTCGAGCCCACGAAGCTGATGGCCTTGACAGCCGGGTGCTCGAGGAGCACGTCGACGGCTTCCTTGTCCCCGTGGACGACGTTGAGCACCCCGGCGGGCAGGCCGGCATCGGCGAATGCCTGCGCGATGAAGATGGCCGAGGACGGGTCCTTTTCACTGGGCTTGAGCAGCACGGTGTTGCCGCAGGCCAGGGCGCTGCCGATCATCCACAACGGCACCATGGCCGGGAAGTTGAACGGCGTGATGCAGGCGACCACACCGACCGGCTGGCGCACCGAGTGGACGTCGACGCCGCCAGCGACCTGTTCGGAGCGCTCGCCCTTGAGTGCGTGGGACAGCCCGGTGGCGAATTCGATGTTCTCCAGGCCGCGGGTGATTTCGCCCTCGGCGTCGGAGAGGACCTTGCCGTGTTCGCTGGTCAGCAGGGCCGCCAGTTCGGGCCGGCGTTGCATCAGCAGTTCGCGGACCTTGAAGAAGATGGTGGTGCGCTTGGCCAGGCTGGTGGCGCGCCAGCCCGGCAGGGCGGCGCGGGCGGCCTCGATGGCTTCCTCGACGCGGGCGGCGGAGGCCAGGGCGACCTCTTTCTCCTGCTCGCCGGTGGCCGGGTTGAAGACGGGGCCGAAGCGCTCGGCGTCGGAAATCAGGGCGCCGTTGATGAAGTGCGGAATGCGTTCCATGGGTGGGTCTCTTTCGTGGTTGTTCGGGGCCGCTGTGCGCGGGAGTTCCTTGGCGTTCCTGTTACTGGGAGGTGTCCAGGGTGCCGTCGACGAGCTTGACGATCATGGAGCAGTCCATCCCGGACTGGCCGGAGTCGATGAGCCGCTGGAAGAGTTGCTGGACGTGCCCGCCGATCTCCAGGGGGGTGCCGGTGTCACGGGCGGCGCTGATGGCGAGCCCGATGTCCTTGTTGGCCAGCTCGGCGGTGAAGGTCGGGGCGAAGTCGTTGTTGGAGGCCGCTGTCGGCACGACGCCGGCCACGGGATACCAGGTGCGCAGGGCCCAGCTGTCGCCGGAGGAGACGGAGGCGATGTCCCAGAAGACCTGCTTGTCCAGGCCGAGCCGGTCCGCCAGCACCGCACCCTCCGCCGTCGAGGCCAGGTTGATGAACAGCATGAGGTTATTGCAGATCTTCGCGGCCTGGCCCGTGGTGGCGCCGCCGGTCGGGATGATGTTCGCCGCCATCGGACGGATGAAGTCCGTGGCCTCGGCGACGGCGCCGGCTTCGCCGCCAATCATGAAGGTCAGGGTTGCGGCCTTCGCGCCGCTCATGCCGCCGGAGACCGGGGCGTCGACGAAGCGGAAGCCGGCGGCAGCGGCGGCGTCGTGCAGGGCCTGCGCGGAGGCGATGTCGATCGTGGAGGAATCCACCAGCAGCGTGCGGGTGTCCGCGTGGGCCAGGACGCCGTCCTCGCCGAGGTACACGGCGCGGGCGTGCTCGCCCTTGGGAAGCATGGTGAAGACGACGTCCGCGCCGTCGACGGCTTCGGCGATGCTGCCGGCGGGCTTCACTCCGCCGGCGACGGCGGCGGCAACGGCCTCGGCGTTGAGGTCGAAGCCGCGGACGTTATGCCCGGCACTGGCGAGATTCACCGACATGGACCCGCCCATGTTCCCCAGTCCGATCCAAGCGATTACTGCCATGGCTTAAGCTCCTTTGCTTTGTGTCGTGCGTACTGCGTGCTGCTCTTTGTGTGCAATTCCTTGCGGGCGTATGCTCCGGACGTTTCGCCGGACGTTCCGTGTCCAGCATCACACCCTGTTACAGTGCAATCAAGGTGAAAAACTACAGATGGTATGTGCATGAATGCACATACTCCGGAAAGCGGGTCACGATGGACTCAAGACGGCTGCCGAGCCCGGATGACCTGCTCATCCTGCTGACCGTTGCCCGGCTGGGCCGGTTCAACGCGGTGGCGGAGACGCTCGGCACCACCCACACCACCATTTCCCGGCGGATCCTGGCCCTGGACAAACAACTGGGCGGCCGCACCCTCGAGCGGAGCCCGCACGGCTGGGAGCTGACGGAGCTCGGCGGCCAGGCGGTGACCGCGGCCGAGGCAATCGAAGGAACGCTGGGTGCGCTGTCCAACCGCATTGCCCGCAGCGAGGATGCGCTGTCCGGCCTGGTCCGGATCAGCACCCCGGACGGCTTCGGCGCAGAGTTCCTCACCCCGGCGCTCGTCCGGCTGCAACAGGAGCACCCGCTGCTGAACGTGGAGATGCTGAGCGCCACCCGCAAGGTCAGCCAGAACCGCTCGGGCGTGGACCTCGAGGTGGTGGTCGGCAACATGGACGTCAGCAACGCGCAGACCATCTTCCTCGGCAACTACTTCCTCCGGCTCTACGCCAGTCCGCAGTACGCGCAGGAACGCGGCCTGCCGGTGACGCTCGACGACGTCCGGCAGCACGGCTTTGTCTCCTACGTGGAATCGGCGCTGCAGGTCGCGGAACTCGGCCACCGCTCCACCCAGCTCCCGATGCCGCGCTCCAGCTTCCAGGCCACCAGCATCTTCGCCCAGCTCGAGGCCGTGCGGCGGGGCGCCGGGATCGGGCTGCTGCCGAACTTCCTGGTCGCCGGGAACCCCGATTTCCTGCCCGTACTGCCGGACGACTTCCAGCGGCAGCTGCCGATCTGGGCGGTGGCACGCTCGGAATCGCTGCGCTCGGCCCCGGTGCAGGCGGTGCTGGCGGCGATCCGGACCGAGATCGCCGAGCGCCAGGATGTCCTGCTGGGCTGAGCCCGACGGCCAACAACAACGGCCCTTGTCCCCGCTGGACGGGGACAACGGCCGTTGTTGTTGGCTCTTACTTCTTGCCTGCTACTTTTTGCCTGCGGCAAGGAGGTCGGCGGTGCCCTTGGCATCGGCGGCGTCGACGTCGTGGAGCGAGATCCCGCGGGTTTCCTTCAGGAAGTACACCGCCACCATGGTGACCATACAGGCGCCGAGGAGGTAGATGGCCACCGGGGTGGAGGACTTGAACTGGCTCAGCAGCGCGGTCGCAATGATCGGAGCCAGCGAACCGGCCACGATGGAGGTGACCTGGTAGCCGAGCGAGACGCCGGAGTAGCGCATCCGGGTCGGGAACATCTCGGCCATGATGGCCGGCTGGCCGGCATACATGAGGGCGTGGAACAGGAGGCCGATGGTGATGGCGGCGAGGATGATCAGGTCGTTCTTGGTGTCCATCATCGGGAAGGCGAAGAAGCCCCAGGTGCCGCCGAGGATGGCGCCGGCCATGTAGACGGGCTTGCGGCCGTAGGCGTCGGAGAGCTTGCCGACCATCGGCACTGCACAGAAGTGGACGAAGTGCGCCACGAGGAGCAGGAGCAGGATCCGCGAGGTGTCCGTCTGGACCACGATTTTCAGGTACGTGATGGAGAAAGTGACCACGAGGTAGTAGAGGATGTTCTCCGCGAAGCGCAGGCCCATGGCGGTGAAGACGCCACGCGGGTAGCGGCGGAAGACTTCGGCGACGCCGTAGCCCTTGTTCTCCACGACGACTTCCTTGCGTGCCTCGAGGAAGATCGGCGCATCCTGGACCTTGGTGCGGATGTAGTAGCCGACGACCACGATCACGGCGGAGAGCCAGAACGCCACGCGCCAGCCCCAGCTGAGGAAATCGGCCGAGGACAGCGTGGAGGAGAGGATGAACAGCACACCGGTAGCGAGCAGGTTACCCATCGGAACCGCCGACTGCGGCCAGGAGGACCAGAATCCGCGGGATTTGCTGGGGCTGTGCTCGGCCACGAGGAGGACGGCGCCGCCCCATTCACCGCCGACGGCGAAGCCCTGGACGAAGCGCAGGAAGACCAGCAGGGCCGGAGCCCAGTAGCCAATTTGCTGGAAGGTGGGCAGGCAGCCCATCGCGAAGGTGGCGACGCCGACGAGGATGATACTCAGCTGAAGCAGCTGCTTGCGGCCGAACTTGTCGCCGAAGTGGCCGAAGACGATGCCGCCGATGGGGCGGGCCACGAAACCGACCGCGTACGTCACGAAGGCTGCGATGATGCCGTCGAGCTCAGTGCCGGAGTTCGGGAAGAAAAGCTTGCCGAACACCAGGGTGGCGGCAGAGGCGTAGAGGAAGAACTCATACCATTCCACGACCGTGCCGGCCATGGAGGCCGTCACAACCTTCTTCAGGCCGGACGTCTTGACGTCGGGCTCTTCCGGGCGCCTCGCGGCGGCGTTTTGCGTAGTCATTTCGACTCCTTCGGTGTCTCCGTCGACACCCTATGGACCATTTGGACAGAGGATACCTGTGATGTGTGACACGGGCATCATTCTCAACGAGTATGGTCGCTCACGCCCGGGGCCTCAACGGCCATTAGTGCAGAGCGCATCTGCAAAAATGCACAAATGGCGGCGTCCATGGCCGGGCCGGTGCCACTTTTGGAGACGTTCCCTCGTCAAGGCCCTAGCTGAAGAAGTTCTGCCGGAGCTGTCCGCTGAGCTGGCCGATCTCGGTCAGGAAGCCGTCGTGTCCGATCGGCGCCTCGATGGTGTGCACCGCGACGTCGCCCGGCAGGGCGTCGGCGAGGGCCTGGGACTGGGACGGGAAGTACAGCCGGTCCGAGTCGACAGCCGCTATCAGGAAGTCCGCTGTGGCCGGAGCCAGGGCTTCCCGGAGGCTGCCGCGGCCGCGGCAGACATCGTGGCTCATAAGCGCCTCGGTGATGGCGATGTAGCTGTTCGCGTCGAAGCGGCGGACCAGCTTGTTGCCCTGGTGGTCGAGGTAGCTCTCCACCTGGTAGCGTCCGCGGCCGGCCAGCGAACCGGCTTCCAGCGGAGCCTCGGATTCCTGGGCCTTCCGGCCGAAGCGGCCGTCCAGCTCGGCGGCGGAGCGGTAGGTGATGTGCGCGATCCGGCGCGCCAGGGCGAGCCCCGCTTCCGGGTCCGGGCCGCCGTAGTAGTCCCCGCCCTTGAAGTTGGGGTCCTGGCGGATGGCGAGCGTCTGGGCCTGGGCGAAGGCAATTTGCTCGGCGGTGCTGCTGGCGCCGACGGAGATCACGGCGCAGCGCCGGACCCGCTCTGGGTGGCTGACGGCCCATTCGAGGGCGCGGGCGCCGCCGAGGGACCCGCCGAGGACGGCGTGCCAGCAGCGGATGCCGAGGGCATCGGCCAATCTGGCCTCGGCCGCGGTGGTGTCCCGCAGTGTGACCAGCGGGAAGCGTGAGCCCCAGGGTTTTCCGTCGGGGGCCGGCGAGGACGGGCCGGTGGAGCCGTAGCAGCCGCCGAGGATGTTGACGGAGACAACGAAGTACGTGCCAGTGTCTACGGGGGCGCCGGGGCCGGCGAGCTGCTCCCACCAGCCCGGTTCCTCGCCGGCGCCGCGGGTGACGTGGGTGTCACCGGTCAGTGCGTGTTCGATCAGCACGGCATTGGAGCGGTCCGCGTTGAGCGTTCCCCACGTCTCGTAGGCGAGGGTGACGTCCGGCAGCCGGGAGCCGGATTCGAGTTCGAGGTCCCCGATCCGGAGGTATTGGACGGTCCCGTCCGGAACTTCGTCGGAACGCGCCGTGTCCGGCGGTCCGGTTTCCGGGCGCTCCGTTTCTGCCGGCGCGGCAGCCGGGTTGGGGGAGGTGGTGCTTCCGGATACACCCTTGCGGGTGGCGGCAATGCTCATGTGGGGACCTAACTTTGCGCTTGCCCGCCGTCAGCTGACCGGCAGGCCAGGTCTTCACCCGGGGCACCCCGCCGCAAGAGGAGGGTTGCCGGCCAGCAAGCCGGGGCTATCTGCTGGCACTCATGACCTTCACTGAGTCTACGAACTGAGGCGCCGTTGTGGCGAAGATTGTGACGCGCGTATGACTCCCGGCGCCCCGCACCCCGGAAAGGGGCTGTGCGCCGGGAGCCGGCAGTCCTCAGACGGCCTTGGCCGCGCGGAATCCGGCGTCGAGGTCCTCGAGGATGTCGTCGATGTGCTCCAGGCCCACCGACAGCCGTACAAGGCCGGGGGTCACGCCGGCAATCGCCTGCTGTTCCGGCGTCAGCTGGCTGTGGGTGGTCGACGCCGGGTGGATCACCAGCGAGCGCACGTCGCCGATATTCGCCACATGGGAGTGCAGTTCGAGGGCATCGACGAAGCGCTGTCCGGCCTCCGCTCCCCCGGCGATGTTGAAAGACACGACGGCGCCGGTGCCCTTGGGGCCGTACTTGCGGCCGCGCTCGTACCAGGGGCTGGACGGCAGCCCGGCGTAGGCGACGGATTCGACGTCGTCCCGTGCCTCCAGCCATTCGGCCACCGTGGTGGCGTTGGCGACGTGGCGCTCGACGCGCAGGCTCAGGGTCTCGATGCCCTGGGCGATGAGGAAGGCGTTGAACGGGGATACCGCCGAGCCGAGGTCGCGCAGGAGCTGGACACGGGCCTTGAGGATGTAGGAAAGGTTCGAGCCGAGGGCACCGTCCTTGCCGAGGTCCCGGGCATAGACGAGGCCGTTGTAGCTGGGATCGGGGGTGTTGAAGCCGGGGAACCGCTCCGGGTCCCTGCCGAAGTCGAAGTTGCCGGAGTCCACGATCACGCCGGCGATCGCGGCGCCGTGGCCGCCGAGGTACTTGGTGGCGGAGTGGACCACAATGTCAGCGCCCCACTCGATCGGGCGGATCAGGTACGGGGTGGACAGGGTGTTGTCAACGATCAGCGGCACACCGGCCTCGTGGGCCACCTTCGAGATGCCCTCGATATCGAGCACGTCCTGGCGGGGGTTGGAGACCACTTCACCGAAGAACAGCTTGGTGTTGGGCTGGACGGCATCGCGCCACTGCGCCAGGTTGTCCGGATCCGCCACGAACGTCACGGAGATGCCGAACTTCTTCAGCGTGTGCGCCAGCAGGTTGTAGGTGCCGCCATAGAGGCTGGGGCTGGCCACCACATGGTCGCCCGCCTCGGCGACGTTGAGGATCGCGAAGGTCTCGGCGGCCTGGCCGGAGCTCAGCAGCAGCGACGCGAGGCCGCCCTCCAGGCTTGCCACCCGCTGCTCTACGGCATCCTGGGTAGGGTTGCCGATCCGGGTGTAGATGGGGGCGAGTTCGGCGAGGGCGAAGCGGTTCGCGGCGCTTTCGGCGCTCGGGAACACGAACGACGTCGTCTGGTAGATGGGCAGCGCCCGCGCGCCGGTGGCGCTGTCCGGCTCCTGGCCGGCGTGGATCTGGCGGGTTTCGAAGGACCAGGCATTGGACATCGGGATGCTCCTCAAAGGACCGGGCACGGTCCGCCGCCGGGCTCATCGGCCCGGGGCGGCACAGGCGCCGCGCTTGCCCTCCGGCGGGCGCCGGACGGCCAGGTCTTCACCCGGGGCACCCCACCGCGAAACGAGGGTTGCCGGCCAGCAAGCCGGGGCAATCTGCTGGCACTCATGACCTGGACCCAGTCTAGGAACCGTTTCCCGGGTGTGGATAGCTTTGTGACGAAGATGAAGTGACCCGCTGGAGGGGGAAGGTCCGGGGCGTCCCGGGTCAGTGACGACGGGGAAAGTCCGCGTCACCGGCGGGAAGAACATGACATCCCATCCCGGTTAGGACACCCTAAGCTGAGAGGCGCATCACAAAGTGTCAAGATGAGGGCATGCGCATGGATCACGTCTCTTACGCCTGTGAACAAGATGGCTTGGCTGCCACCACCGAACGAATCGCGTCTGCCCTCGGCGTCGAAGCCGTGAAGGGCGGAGTACACCCCCGATTCGGGACCCGCAACATGATTATCCCGCTGGCGGGACACAAGTACCTCGAGGTTGTCGAGGCCCTGAACCACCCGGCATCGGACAAGGCGCCCTTCGGCCAGGCCGTACGCGCCCGCTCCGAAGCGGGCGGCGGCTGGATGGGTTGGTGTGTCGAGGTCAAGGACCTGGCACCGTTCGAGGAGCGGCTCGGCCGCTCCGCCGTCAACGGCAACCGCAAGTTCCCCGACGGCCGCGAACTGGTCTGGAAGCAGATCGGCATCCTGGGACTCATCGCCGATCCCCAAGTCCCGTACATGCTCAAGTGGGAGGGCGATCCGGAACTCCACCCGTCGAAGGCCTACGAGAGCAACGTCAAGATGTCGGCCCTCACCATCGCGGGCTCTGCTGAGCGCGTGACCGAATGGCTCGGTGTTCCGGTGGAAAAGCCGCTGGAGGACGTGGCCGTGAACTGGCTCGCCCCCCGCGGGACACCCGGTATCCTCTCCGTCACGTTTGAGACGGCCTCCGGAGCCGTCACGATCTGACGCTTCACCTCCCCCCGCTTCGGCCGCCATCGGCGGGTGCCAATGACGTCACCCATCGATGGCGGCCGATACCTTTTACCAACGCGGGGTCACTTCGCGCCCGTCCCAAGGCTCCGGATGGGCGCGAAGTGACCCCGCGTTGCTTTGTGCACACTCAGCCCAGGCCGACGGCCTTGCCAAACAGGCTGAATCCCACGAACGCCACGATGTCCAGCAGGGCGTGCGCAATCACCAGCGGCATCACGCGGCGGGTCCGGGTGTAGACCAAGGCGAAGACGACGCCCATGATCGCGTTTCCGATGAACGGCCCGAAGCCCTGGTACAGGTGATAGCTGCCGCGCAGCATGGAGCTGGCAAAGATGGCCACAGGCATGCTCCAGCCCAATGCGGGGAGCCGGTCCAGCAGATAACCCACCACAATGACTTCCTCCACGATCCCGTGCCGGACCGCGGAGAGGATGAGCACCGGCACCGTCCACCAGTACGAGTCCAGCGCGCTGGGGATGATCGCCGTGGTGATCCCAAGGGCCCGGCCCGCGGCGTAGAGGCCCAGCGAGGGGATCCCGATCAGCGCCGCCAGGCCCAGTCCCTGCAGCAGGTCCTTGCCTGGCCGGGCGAAATTGAAGCCCAGCTTGCCGCAGGCCGTGGCGCCGGACCCGAACGCGGGACGGTGCTCGGAGAGGAAGTAGATCACCAGGGCCACCGGAACGAGGGCGAAGATGATGTCCAGCAGCTGGTAGGTGAGATCGAAGTACTCGCGGGGGCTTTGCGAGCGGTTCAGCGTGGAGGTCCCCTGGGCCAGCGGCGCCCGGGTCATCTTGTCCAGCAGCTGCACCACCGAGTACACGGCGGACTGCCCCAGCGACAGGCCCAGGACAATCCATACTTCGATCCGCAGCCGACGGCGGGAGGGAACCAACATGTTCCTATCTTGCCTGTAGTTGGCGCCTATGCTTGGGGTTTATGAGTGCGCCCGGGAAAATCATCATGATCCGGCATGGCCAGTCCGCCGCCAACGCCGACACCGCGATCTACAACCGGGTGCCCGATTACCGGATTCCGCTGACCGAGCTGGGCCTCGAGCAGGCCCGCGCCGCCGGCACGCAGGTCCGGCGGCTGCTGGACGGACGACCGGTCTGCGTCTATGTCTCCCCCTATCTCCGCGCCTACCAGACCCTCGAGGCGCTCAACCTCGGTCCGCTGATTGAGCGGGTCATCGAGGAGCCGCGGCTGCGGGAGCAGGACTGGGCGAACTTCCAGATCGCCGGCGAGATCGAGGACCAGAAGGAGCTCCGCAACGCCTACGGCCACTTCTTCTACCGCTTCCGGGAGGGCGAGTCCGGCTCCGATGTGTACGACAGGATCTCCTCCTTTATGGAAACCCTGTACCGGCACTGGTCCAAGCCGAGCTACGCCCCGAACGCGCTGTTCGTGACGCACGGGCTGACCATGCGGCTGTTCTGCATGCGCTGGTTCCACTGGTCCGTGGAGTACTTCGAGTCCCTCAACAACCCGGAAAACGCCGCGGTCCGGACCCTGCACCGTACCGGGTTGGGCAAGTATGAGCTGGACAAGCCGTTCAGCCAGTGGGAAGCCCGGCGCGTCGATGAAACGGTCCTGGACGCCCCGCCGATGTTTTTCTAGCAGCTGGCCGCCCCCTGGAGCGCACGCGCTGCGTCAGCGGGCGCGGACCCCCGCGCGCCACACGGCGTGGGTCAGTGGAATGCCCGGCCGGTAGGCCAGGTGGGTGGCGGACGGCGCGTTGAGCAGGTGCAGGTCCGCGCGGTGTCCGACGGCGATCGAGCCGACGGCGCGTTCGCCGTCGACGTCGTTCCCGGACCCGCGTCCGAGCGCCAGCGCACCGCCGTAGGTCGCCGCCCGCACGGCCTCGTGGACGCTGAGCCGCATCTGCAGCACAGCGGTGGTGACGCAGAACGCCATGGAGCTCGTATAGGAGGTGCCGGGATTGCAGTTGGAGGCCAGCGCGAGCTGCACCCCGGCGTCGAGCAGTTCCCGGCCCGGGGCCAGCGGCTGGCGGGTGGAGAGATCGCAGGCCGGCAGGCACGTGGCCACGGTGCCGCGCTGCCCGGTTCCGGCGTCCCAACCGGACCAGCTCGCGGCGAGGGCGTCGACGTCGGCGGCGGAGAGGTAGTTCACGTGGTCCACGCTGGCGGCGCCGAATTCGACCGCGAGCCGCACGCCGGGGCCTTCGCCGAGCTGGTTGCCGTGCACGCGGAGCCCGAGCCCGGCGTCCTTGCAGGCCTGGAGCACGCGCCGCGACTGGTCCTCGTTAAAAGCACCCCGTTCGCAGAAGACGTCGGCCCAGCGGACGTAGGGCCGGACGGCGGAGAGCATGGGTCCGCAGACGAGGTCGGTGTACTCCTCGGAATCCAGCCCGGCGGGCACCAGATGGGCGCCGAGGTAGGTGACCTCGTCCGCGACGGTGGAGGCAATCCGGGCGCTGCGGGCCTCGTTCTCAACATCCAGGCCGTAGCCGGTCTTGGTCTCGAGATATGTGGTGCCCTGCGAGACGGCCTCGGCCACCCGTCCCATCGCCAGCCGGGTGAGGTCGAAGTCGCTGGTGCTCCGAGTGGCGCCGGTGGTCACGGCGATCCCGCCGGCACTGTAGCTCTCCCCCGCCATCCGGGCCTCGAACTCGGCCGTCCGGTCCCCGGCGAAGATCAGGTGGGTGTGCGAATCGACCCAGCCCGGCAGGACGGCGCGTCCACCGGCGTCGATGGCCTCGTCCGCCGCCGGTGCCTCCGCCGCCGGCCCGATCCAGCCGATCCGCTCGCCCTCGATCACGACGGCCGCGTCCTTCAGGACCCGGTGTTCGGTGTCCTGCGTCATCAGCTCGGCGATATTGGTAATCAGGGTGCTCATGCGTCCATTCTTCAGCGCCGGATGGACCAGCGGGTTGCCGCCAGCGCCTCGCCCGTCCGGGATGCCGGATTCGCGGCTGCTGCGGTTCCGGCGGCGGCCCCAGCCGGGCCCTGCCCCGCAAGGATCAGTCCCGCGGCCAGCTCGGCGATGCCGGAGGACGTCTGGAAACCGTAGCCGCCCTGGCCGGCGAGCCAGAAGAAGCCGGGGGCCTCGGCGTCGAACCCCACCACGGGGAGGCCGTCGGCCGCTTCCGTCCGAAGCCCCGTCCAGGCCGTGCGGACGCCGCGGATGCCGCGGATGCCCAGCGTGGTGAGGGTGTTGAGCCGGGCCACCAGCGCCTCGACGTCGCCGGGAAACGGCTGCGCGTCTTCCGGGCCGCTCGGCACGTGTTCCGACGGTGAGATGAGGACCTGTTCGCCGTCGCGCCGGAAGTAGAAGCTGTCGTCGGCGGCCGCCACCATGGGGCTGTGCTCCGGAAGGGGATGTTCGACGTCGACGATCGCGGCAGTCCGCCGGTACGGCTGTAGCTGGACTTTCTCTACGCCGCTGAGGACGGCGAGTTCGTCCGCCCAGGCGCCGGCCGCGTTGACCACAACGCCGGCCCGGAAGCCTTCCTGCCCGGCGCCGAGCTCCCAGCCGGAGCCCAGGCGCTGGGCCGAATGGACCCGGGCACCGGTGATGATGTCCACGCCGCCGGCTTCGGCACGCCGGCGGTGGTCGTCAAGCAGTACGGGAGCGTTGCAGGCGAAGGAGCCGGTGTCCAGGCCCGCGGCGCTGAAGGAGTCCGGAACCAGGGCCGGGCAGAGCTCGAGGGCCTCGGCATGGGTGATCCGCTGCATGTGGCCGCTGGCCTGCTCCCGCACGGTGGCGTCGTCGCCGATCAGCATAAAGCTGCGGGGCGAGAGCACCGGTTCCGGCCGGGCGGCGTCCTGGGCGGCGATGAGTTCGAGGGTGCGCAGCGTGAGTTCCTGGACCACGGCGGGCCCGTAGCTGGGGATCAGCTGCCGGGCCGAGCGCGCGGACGTGTGGTACGCCAGCGACTGCTCGGCTTCCACCAGCGCGACGCTGCATTGTCCGGCAAGGGCTGAGGCAAGGGACAGGCCGGCGATACCGCCGCCGACAATCACGACATCGTAATTAGCTGACATGCTCCCATCCTTGCAGACGATCGGGTTGCGGCGCCGTTTGTGGCGCCGCAACCTCAACCGGCCCGAACCGTGGCAGCGGTGCTAGCCGGCGACGGTTTCGGCGACGGCGGCGCGGCTGCGCACGAAGGCCTGGACGCAGGACTCGACGTCGTCGGTGCTGTGCGCGGCGGAGAGCTGCACGCGGATCCGGGCCGCACCGTTGGGGACCACCGGGTAGCTGAATGCCGTGACGAAGACGCCGTTGTGCAGCATGGCATCAGCGACCCTGGCGGCCATGACGGCGTCGCCGAACATCACCGGGACAATCGCGTGCTCGCCGGGGAGCAGTTCGAAGCCCTCCTCGCTCATCCGGTTCCGGAACAGCTCCGCATTGGCGAAGAGCTTGCCGCGCAGTTCGCCGGAGTTCTCGACGAGGTCCAGGGCTTTCAGGGTGGCCGCGACGATGGCCGGGGCCAGCGAGTTGGAGAACAGGTACGGGCGGGCCTTCTGGCGGAGCATGGCCACGACTTCGCGGCGGCCGGAGACGTAGCCGCCGGAGGCGCCGCCCAGGGCCTTGCCGAAGGTGCCGGTGTAGATGTCCACCCGGTCCGAGACGCCGGCGTGTTCCGGGGTGCCCGCGCCGGTGGCGCCCATAAAGCCGACGGCGTGGGAGTCGTCCACCATGACCATGGCGTCATACTTCTCGGCGAGCTCGCAGATCGCCTCGAGCGGGGCAAGGAAGCCGTCCATCGAGAAGACGCCGTCGGTGACGATGATCTTGCGGCGGGCCGGGTTCTCCTGCGTGGTGGCCGCGATCAGCTTGGATTCGAGGTCCGCCATGTCCTGGTTGGCGTACCGGAACCGCTGGGCCTTGCAGAGCCGGATGCCGTCGATGATGGACGCGTGGTTGAGCGCGTCGGAGATGACGGCGTCTTCCGGGCCGAAGAGTGACTCGAACACACCGCCGTTGGCATCGAAGCAGCTGGAGAACAGGATGGTGTCCTCAGTCCCGAGGAACTCGGAGACGCGTGCCTCGAGGGCCAGGTGCAGGTCCTGGGTGCCGCAGATGAAGCGCACGCTGGCCATGCCGAAGCCGCGCTCGTCCATCGCGGACTTGGCGGCGGCGATAATCTCCGGGTGGTCGGCGAGGCCCAGGTAGTTGTTGGCGCAGAAGTTCAGCACGTCCGCGCTGCCCCCGCCGAGCTGGCCGGCCTTGATGTGGCTGGCCTGGGGTGAATCAATGTGCCGCTCGGTCTTGAACAGGCCGGCGGTGCGGATCTCGTCCAGCTCGCGCTGCAACTGGTCCTTGATGGCTGAATACATGGGTTGTGCTCCTCAGCTGAATGTGTGCGGTGTGCCGGAAAACGATGCGGACGGCGGGGGCTAGAACCCGGTCCAGTCCAGGACCACCTTGCCGCCGACGCCGGCGCGGGCGATCTCGAAGCCCTTCTCCCAGTCCGCGGCGGGCAGCGTGTCCGTGACGACGGCGGAGATGTTGGCGTGCAGTACCGGGTTGGAGGACAGCATGGCGCTCATGGCGTACCAGGTCTCGAACATTTCACGGCCGTAGATGCCCTTCATGGTCAGCATATGCGTGACCACCTTGCCCCAGTTGATGTCGATGGACTGGCTGGGCAGCCCCAGCATCGCGATCCGGCCGCCGTGGTTCATATTGTCGATCATCTCAGGCAGGGCCGTGGGGTGTCCCGACATTTCCATGCCGATATCGAAGCCTTCACGCAGGCCCAGTTCGCGCTGGGCGTCCTTGACGCGCATCTTGGAGACGTCGATCGCGAGGTCGACGCCGAGCGCGCGGGCCAGTTCCAGCCGCGGCGCGGAGACATCGGTGATGGCGATCTTCCGGGCGCCGGCGTGGCGGGCGACGGCGATTGCCATCAGGCCGATGGGGCCGGCACCGGTGATCAGCACGTCTTCGCCGACCAGCGGGAAGCTCAGGGCAGTGTGGACGGCGTTGCCGAAGGGGTCAAAGATGGCGCCGAGCTCCGGCGTCACGGAGGGGTCCTGGTGGACCCAGACGTTGGTCTCGGGGATCACGACGAACTCGGCGAACGCGCCGTCGCGCTGGACGCCGACGCTGACGGTGTTGATGCACATCTGCTTGCGGCCGGCGCGGCAGTTGCGGCAGATCCCGCACACGATGTGGCCCTCGCCGGAGACGCGGTCCCCGACCTTGACGTCCAGGACGTCCTCCCCGATCTCCACGACCTCGCCGTAGAACTCGTGGCCGGCGATCAGGGGTGCGTTGATGATGCCCTGCGCCCAGGCGTCCCACGACTGGATGTGCAGGTCCGTGCCGCAGATTCCGGTGGTCATGACGCGGATCTTGACATCGCCTGCGCCGGTTTCCGGCTCCGGGCGGTCGACCAGTTCGAATCCTGCGTGGGCGCCGGCCTTGTAGAGAGCCTTCATGACTTTCCTAACTGTGCGGTTTGACCTGCCGTTTGGGGCAGGCCGTGTGGGACAACCCACCCTATTAGACCGGGAGTAAAGCATTAGCACAACCGGGATTTTCTCAATCGACGATTTAGCTTTTACTTGCGCTTAGAATGGTCGGCATGGAAATCCACCAGCTTGAGATGCTCCGGGAACTCGGGGCCCTCGGCAGCGTCAAGGCCGTCGCCGAAACCCTGCTCGTCACGCCCTCGGCGGTGTCCCAGCAACTTGCCGCCCTGCAGAAGACTGTGGACGTGCCGCTGACCCGCAAGGAGGGCCGCAACCTGGTCCTGACCGAGGCCGGGCAGGTGCTCGCGGACGCCGGGGCCGCCGTCGTCAGCGCCATGGCGGATGCCCGGACGGCGATCGGCGCGTACCACGGCTCCCCCGTGGCGCCGGTGACGCTCAGCGGCTTCCACAGCGCGGGGCAGGCACTGTTTGCCCCGCTGGCCCGGGCCCTGGCCGGTCCGGGCCAGCCGCGGATTCTGCTGTCCGACGAGGACGTGGCCCAGCAGGACTTCCCGGCGCTGACCGCCCGCTATGACCTGGTGTTGGCGCACCGGATGGACCACAGCCCGCGCTGGCCCCAGGAACGCGTCGCGGTGATCCCGCTCGCGCACGAACCGCTGGATGTGGCGCTGCCCGCAGGGCACCGGCTGGCCGGCCAGCGGACGGTGACGGCGGACGACGTCGTCGGCGAACCCTGGGTGACCAGCCACGCCGGCTACTCCCCCGCGGATGTGCTCTCCGCCGTCGCCGCCGTCGCCAGCAAGGAACTGAACATTGTCCACCGGATCAACGACTACTCCACGGTGGCCGCGCTGGTGGCAACGGGGGGCGTGATCGGGCTGCTGCCGCGGCACACGGCCCGGCCGGTGCTGAACCCGGACATCGTGCTGCGGCCGCTGGAGGGCATCAGCACCCGGCGCCGGATCGACATCCTGGCCCGGCCGGAGAACCTTAAACGCACCTCGGTCAGAAAAGTCTGCGACGCGCTGCAGACCATCATGACCGGGCTGGTCACCTGACCCGTCCGTTAACCCAACTGGCTCGCAGCAGGGGCCGTTTTGGGGGCTCAAAACGGCCACAACTGCGAGCCAGTTGGGCAGGTCGGGGGCGTCAGCCTTCGACTTAGCCTTCGACGCCGAGGCGCTCCAGGATCAGCTCGCGGACGCGGCCGGCGTCGGCCTGGCCGCGGGTGGCCTTCATCACGCCGCCCACGATCGCGCCGATCGCCTGGATCTTGCCGCCACGGATCTTGTCCGCGACTCCGGGCTGCGCGGCGAGGGCCGCGTCGATGGCCTCCAGGAGTGGGCCGTCGTCGGAGACCACTGCGAGGCCGCGCTTGGCCACGATTTCCGCCGGGGTGCCTTCGCCGGCGAGGACGCCGTCGAGGACCTCGGTAGCCATCTTGTTGTTGATCTTGCCGTCCTCGACCATCGTGTTCAGTTCCACGATGGTGGCCGGTGCGACGCCGAGCTGGCCGGGGTCGACGTCGGCGATTTTGGCGCGTCCGACGATCTCGCCCATCCACCATTTGCGGGCCACCGTGGCGGTGGCGCCGGCGGCGATGGTTTCCTCGATCTCGTCCATAACGCCGGCGTTGACGACGTCACGGAACTCCAGGTCGGAGTAGCCCCAGTCGGCCTGCAATCGTTTGCGGCGGGCAGCCGGCGGCTCGGGCAGCGTGGCCCGGAGCTCCTCGACCCATTCGCGCGAGGCGACGATCGGCACCAGGTCCGGTTCCGGGAAGTAGCGGTAGTCATCGGCGTCGGACTTGGGCCGGCCCGAGGTGGTGGTGCGGGTGTCCTCGTGCCAGTGGCGGGTTTCCTGGATGATGGGCTCGCCGGCGTCCAGCACGGCGGCGTGCCGCTGGATTTCGTAGCGGACGGCGTGTTCGACGGCGCGCAGCGAGTTGACGTTCTTCGTCTCGGAGCGGATGCCGAAGCGTTCACGGCCGTGCGGGCGCAGCGAGACGTTGGCGTCGCAGCGGACGTTGCCGCGTTCCATCTTCGCGTCCGAGACGCCGAGGTTTTTCACGATCTCGCGGACGGCGGCCACGTAGGCCTTCGCCAGCTCGGGTGCGCGGCTGCCGGCGCCCTCGATCGGCTTGGTGACGATCTCGACCAGCGGCACACCGGAGCGGTTGTAGTCCACGAGGGAGTAGTCCGCGCCCTGGATCCGGCCGGTGGCGCCGCCCATGTGGGTCAGCTTGCCGGCGTCCTCCTCCATGTGCGCTCGTTCGATTTCCACGCGGAAGATCGTGCCGTCGGAGAGCTCGACGTCGAGGTAGCCGTCGTACGCGATGGGCTCGTCGTACTGGGACGTCTGGAAGTTCTTCGGGGTGTCCGGGTAGAAGTAGTTCTTCCGGGCGAAGCGGCAGGTCTCGGCGATCTTGCAGTTAAGCGCGAGGCCGATCTTGATCGAGGACTCGATCGCGGTCTTGTTCACCACGGGCAGCACGCCGGGCATGCCGAGGTCCACCTCGTTGACATTGGTGTTGGGCTCGTCGCCGAAGACGTTCGGCGCGGAGGAGAACATCTTGGTCCTGGTGTTGAGCTCCACATGGACCTCGAAGCCCAGGACGGGATCGTACTTCTCCATCGCCTCTTCGAAACTGAGGGTTGCATCAGACATTAGTGGGAACCTCCGTGGCTCGCGACGGCGTCATTAAGGGCAGAGTCCGTCAGTGAAGGAGCACGGTCCAGCAGCGGGCCGCCCCACTGCGCCTCGAGCAGGGATTCGAGGACCGCGCCGACCCGGTACAGCCGGGCGTCCCGGCGGGCCGGGGCCAGCAGCTGGATGCCGACCGGCAGCCCGTCCTCGTCGGCCAGGCCGCCAGGCAGGGACAGCCCGGGGACGCCGGCCATGTTGGCGGGGATGGTGGCGACGTCGTTGAGGTACATCGCCAGCGGATCGTTGAGCTTCTCGCCGAGCTTGAACGCCGTGGTGGGCGCCGTCGGGGAGATCAACACGTCCGCCTTGGCGAACGCGGCCTCGAAGTCGCGCTGGATCAGGGTGCGCACCTTCTGGGCCGAGCCGTAGTAGGCGTCGTAGTAGCCGGCGCTCAGGGCATAGGTGCCCAGGATGATGCGGCGCTTGACCTCGTCGCCGAAGCCGGCGGCGCGGGTGGCCGCCATGACGCGTTCAATCGTCATCGGGCCGTCTTCGGGGAGCACCCGCAGGCCGTACCGGACGCCGTCGAACTTGGCCAGGTTGGAGGAGGCCTCGGAGGGCATGATCAGGTAGTAGGCGCCCAGGGCGTACTTGAAGTTGGGGCAGGAGACCTCGACGATTTCTGCGCCGGCGCCCTTGAGCAGCTCGAGGGATTCGTTGAAGCGGTTCTCGACGCCGGCCTGGTAGCCCTCGCCGTGGAGTTCCCTGATGATGCCGATCTTCATGCCGTCGACGTTGCCGATCGAAGCGGCGGCAACGAGGTCCTCCAGCGGGTCCGGCAGCGAGGTGGAGTCGCGCGGATCGTGCCCGCCGATGACCTGGTGCAGCAGGGCGGAGTCCAGCACCGTGCGCGAGACCGGGCCGATCTGGTCCAGCGAGGAGGCCATGGCGATGGCGCCGTAGCGGGATACCCCGCCGTAGGTGGGCTTCACGCCCACGGTGCCGGTGACGGCGCCGGGCTGGCGGATGGAGCCGCCGGTGTCGGTACCGAGGGCCAGCGGGGCTTCGAAGGCCGCGACGGCGGCAGCGGAACCGCCGCCGGAGCCGCCGGGGATCCGGTCCAGGTCCCACGGGTTGCGGGTGGGGCCGAAGGCGGAGTGCTCGGTGGAGGAGCCCATCGCGAATTCGTCCAGGTTGGTCTTGCCCAGGATCGGCATCCTGGCGGCGCGCAGCCGTTCGACGACGGTGGCGTCGTAGGGGCTGTACCAGCCCTCGAGGATCTTCGAGCCGGCCGTGGTGGGCTGGCCAATCGTGACGATAAGGTCCTTGACGGCGATCGGCACACCGGCGAGGGTGTGCAGCTCGTCGGCCGCGGCGCCGCCGGCGGCGCGGATCGCGTCCACCTCGGCTGCGACGGCGAGCGCCTCGTCCGTGTTGACGTGCAGGAAGGCATGGACCTGGCCGTCGACGGCGGCGATGCGGTCCAGGTGCGCCTGGGTAACCTCGACGGCGGAGACTTCGCGGGCGGCCAGCTTGCCGGCGAGCGCTGCGGCAGAAGAGCGGATCAGTTCGTTGTTGTCAGTCATGTTCTTAGCCCTCATCCAGGATTGCCGGGACCTTGAAGCGGCCTTCATAGGCGTCGGGGGCGCCGGAGAGTGCCTGCTCGGCCGTGAAAGTGTGGCCCACAACGTCTTCGCGGAACACATTCGTCAGCGGGATCGGGTGGGACGTTGCCGGGACGTCGTCACCGGCGGCTTCGCTGACGGACTTCACCGAATCGACGATGACGGCGAGTTCGCCGGCCATCCTGTCCAGCTCTTCAGCACTCATCTCGATGTGCGCGAGACGCGCGAGATGCGCGACGTCGTCGCGGTTGATCGCAGCCATGGATCTCCCCTGCAGGTTCGGATTATTTTCCGTCCCAGTCTACGTGTCCCAAGGCCTGCCGCCGTCCGGCGCCGGGAGGGACGATCCGTTGGCTGCCCGCCCGTCCCACCAAGCAACGCGGGGTCACTTACGGCCCATCCGGAGGGCCGGAATGGGCGGTAAGTGACCCCGCGTTGCTCTGTCCGGGTGCTAGCCGATGCCGATGGCTCCGGTGAGTACTCCCACGGCGAGCATAACTAGGGAGATTACGGCGGTGCGCCAGAGGACCTTTTTGTGGTGGTCGCCCAGGTCCACCTTGGCGAGGGAGACAAGGAGCAGGATCGCGGGGACCAGGGGGCTCTGCAGGTGGAAGGGCTGGCCGGTGATCGAGGCCCGGGCCATATCCGCGGCGCTGACCCCGTAGTGGCCGGCGGTTTCGCTGAGCACGGGGAGGACACCGAAGTAGGAGGCGTCGTTGACATCCAGCTGCGCTACGGCACCACCGGGCGGCCCGAACACCGCTACGGGCTGCCGCCGGCCGCAAACGGCTGAGCTGCGCCCGGGAAAAGACGCGGCCGGGAAGATCGGCTAGACGTCCTGCCGGTACACGAGCAGTTTGATGTCGGTGTCCGGCACTACCCAGTCGCGCTCGGGGGCGCGCTGGAATCCGGTCTTGAGATAGAGTCCGTGGGCGCTTTCCCAGGTCAGGCCGGTGGTCAGCGCCACGGCGCGGATACCGGGCAACGACCGGGCATGGTCGAGGATGGCGTGGACCATGGCTTTGCCTGCACCACTGCGCTGGACGGCCGGGTCCACCACGAGCATCCGGAATTCCAGCTCGTCGCCCTGGGCGATGTCCGCGTAGGGTTCGCCGGCGACGGCCAGGGTTACGGAGCCCACGACGCGGCCCGCGCGTTCCGCCACCCAGATGGTGGCGTGCGCAGCGCGCAGGTCCACGTCCTGAATCTGCCGCATGTACGGGTGGTCGGCGCTCGCAAAGTAGCCCGCGGCCAGATAGGCGTCCCGGGTGATGCGCGCGATGGCGTCGTAGTCGGCCGGAGCTGCGGGGCGGATGAGGATCTGGGGATGCACCTGTCCATGCTACGGGCGGGTACGCCGACGGGATCACGGAACGGCGCTTTCCGTGACTGAACTATCAGAACGGGCCTGACTGGCCAGTGTCAGAGCGGGAACTTACCGGAGAGTTCCAGCGTCGCGGCGCAGGTCCACGCCGAGAGGCGTTCGTCGTCGGACGGGCCGCCGGCCAGCGGGCTGGTCAGCCGCGGACGGCGCACCCAGCAGCCGGCCTCCTCGGCGATCAGGGCGCCGGCGGCGAAGTCGTGCTCGTTGAGGCCCCGTTCACCGTAGGCGTCGTGGGTGCCGTCCGCCACGAGGCAGAGGTCCAGGGCGGCGGAGCCGAGCCGGCGGACGTCGGCGAAGCCGTCCATGAGGCTGCCCAGCCCGGCGGCCTGTTCGGCCCGGACGGCCGGGTCGTAGCTGAAGCCGGTGGCCAGGATCTGCCCGGTGCGCCCCGCGGCCGGTCCGAACAGCTGGGTCCGCCGCCCCTGCTCCTCGAGCCAGGCGCCGTTGCCGCGTGAGGCGTAGTAGGTCCGGCCCAGGGCCGGGGCGTTGACGACGCCGGCCTGCCAGACGCCGTCGGGATCGGCGACCGCCACGGAGGTGCCGTAGTAGACGATGTTGCGGATGAAGTTCGTGGTGCCGTCGAGCGGGTCGACGGACCAGCGGTAGCCGCTGGGCGACGCCGGAAGGACGGTACCGCCTTCCTCGCCCGTAATGGTGTCGAACGGCCTTGCCGCGGTAATGACGTTCCGCACGGCGGTTTCCGCGGCGAGGTCGAAGGCGGTGACCCAGTCCCCCGAGTCGCCCTTGTTGCTGACGTCCAGCCCGGCCGTGTTCCGGCCGGCCAGGACGGCCGCCCCGGCCGCTGCCGCCGTCCGCGCCAGTTCCAGCAGCGCGGCCAACTCCGGCCCGGCGTCCAGCGGGGCGGTGGGATCGGCGCTCATTCGGTCACCACTTTCTGGTGGTCTTGGTCGGCATCCTCAAGAGCGCCGGCGTCGGCGTCGTTCTGGTCGGCTGATTCCCCGGAGGCGTCCCCCGCCCCGTCCCCCGCCCCGCCCGCCGGGCCGTTGGCCAGCAGTGCGCGGAAGCCATCCTCGTCCAGGACCGGCACGCCGAGCTGTTCGGCCTTGTCCAGCTTGGTGCCCGCGTTCCCGCCGGCCACCACATAGCTGGTGTTCTTCGAGACCGAGCCGGCCGCCTTGCCGCCGCGGATCAGGATGGCTTCCTTCGCCTCGTCCCGGCTGAAGCCCTCCAGACTGCCGGTCACGACGATGGTCAGTCCCTCCAGCGTGCGCGGCATGGACGCGTCGCGCTCGTCCTCCATCCGGACGCCGTCGGCCGCCCAAGTGTCCACGATCTCGCGGTGCCAGTCCTCGGCGAACCATTCGGTCAGGGCAGCGGCGATCACCGGCCCGACGCCGTCGACGTTGGCGAGTTCCTCTTCCGATGCCTGCCGGATGGCGTCCATGCTGCCGAACGCGGTCGCGAGGGCGCGGGAAGCCCGCGGGCCGACGTGCCGGATGGACAGCGCCACGAGCACGCGCCACAGCGGCTGCGTCCTGGCCTTTTCCAGTTCCCGGAAGAGCTTGACCGTGGTGGCCGTCGGCTTCGACGGGGTCTTGGCGGTGCCTTTGCTGTAGAAGTACGGCACCAGCTCGAACTCGCCGGTGGCCACCCCCTTGGACCGCTTTTCCCGCCGGATCCGTACCTCGGCGAGGTCGGCGGGGGCGAGCCGGAAGAGCTTCGCTTCGGTGGTCAGCGGCGCATTTTCCGGCTCGGCCGGCTGGGTCAGGGCGATGGCCGCTTCCCAGCCGAGGGCCTCTATGTCGAAGGCGCCGCGGCCGGCGAGGTGGAACACGCGTTCGCGCAGCTGCGCCGGGCAGGAGCGGGAGTTGGGGCAGCGGATGTCCACATCCCCCTCCTTCGCCGGGGCCAGGGGCGTGCCGCAGGCGGGGCACTCAGTGGGCATCACGAAGTCGCGGACCGGCGGGTCCTGCTGGTCCCGCAGGGCCAGGACCGGCCCGACGATTTCCGGGATGACGTCTCCGGCCTTGCGCAGCACCACGATGTCGCCGATCTTCACGCCCTTGGCCTTGACGACTTCCTGGTTGTGCAGGGTGGCCATTTCCACGGTGGAGCCGGCGACTTTGACGGGTTCCATCACGCCGTACGGCGTGACGCGGCCGGTGCGGCCCACGTTGACCGCGATGTCCAGCAGCTTGGTGTGGACTTCCTCCGGCGCGTACTTGTACGCAACGGCCCAGCGCGGCACCCGGGAGGTGTAGCCGAGGGCCCGCTGGGTGGCGAAGTGGTCCACCTTGACCACAATGCCGTCGATTTCGTGGCTGAGGCTGTGCCGCTTGTCCCCGTAGCGGGTGATGAATTCCAGCACGTCCTTGAGCCCGGGCAGGACCTCGAAGTACGGGCTGGTGGGCAGCCCCCACTCGGCGAGCTGGCGGTAGGTGTCCGATTGGCTGGCCGTTTCGAGTCCTTCGCGGGCGCCGATGCCGTGCACGTACATCCGCAGCGGCCGTTTCGCGGTCTCCGCCGGGTCCTTCTGGCGCAGCGAGCCGGCGGCGGCGTTGCGCGGGTTGGCGAGCGGCGCCTTGCCGGCCTCGATCAGGGCCTCGTTGAATTCGGCGAAGGCCTTTGAGGGGATGAAGACCTCGCCCCGGACCTCCATCTCGGCCGGGAAGCCGTGGCCGTTAAGCTGCTGCGGGATTTCCTTGATGGTGAGGACGTTGTGGGTGATGTCCTCCCCCGTGGTGCCGTCGCCGCGGGTGGCGGCCCGGATCAGCACGCCGTCGCGGTAGAGCAGGTTGACGGCCAGGCCGTCGATCTTGAGCTCGGTCAGCCACGCCGCCGTCCCGTTGCCGAGTTTGGCGATGTTGGCTTCCGCCTTGGCGACCCAGGCCTCCAGCTCTTCGAGCGAGAAGACGTCCTCGAGGCTGTACATGCGCTGCAGGTGTTCGACGGCGGCAAACGCCGCGGACACTTCGCCGCCCACCTCTTGGGTGGGCGAATCGTTGGCCACGAGTTCCGGGTGCAGTGCCTCGATCGTTTCCAGCCTCCGGTAGAGCTCATCGAACTCGGCGTCGGAAATGATCGGCGCGTCCTCCTGGTAGTACGCGAAGCGGTGCCTGCGCACCTGCTCAACCAGGTTCTCGTACTCTTCGCGGATGTCCTCGGACGGGGTCTGTGTTTCGGTGCCTGCGGCAGTCTTCCCTGTGCTCACAGACCTATCCTGCCTTAGATCGCCGACATTGTCCGGTCAGGATTGTGGGCCCGGGACGCCGGAGTTAAACAGCCTTGGCCCGGACACTGCTGCGTCCGGGCCAAGGCTGTGATCTCCGTCTAGCGCGAAGCGCTTTCCTGCTCGGACGCGTTGCGGCTGGCCTGCTTGCCGGCCTCCTGCAGCGCCTGGGAAACCTTCGCCAGCGACGCGACGTGCTGGCCGTTCCACTCACTGCGGAACTTGTCCGCGTCCGGGCCCTTCCAGTCGGTGCCCTCGAGCACCTTGGTCAGCAGCGACTTCTGCTTGTCGATCTCCGACGAACCAGCCTGCAGCTTCGTCCCAAGAGTCTTGAGCTGAGCAATGTCTGCACCCCAAATAGCCATACGAAAATCTCCTCAATAATAGAAACGGACCCGATCCAGGCCGGCGTCCCCCAAACGGCCCCCGGCTGTTCCGGAAGATCCAGTGCCTAGAACCTATCCCGCCCGGCAAAAAACTGTCGATGGGCACCGCTCCCCATCCACCCGCCGTCGGACCCAACTAACTCGCAGCAGGGGCCGTTCTGAGCCTCCAAAACGGTCCCTGCTGCGAGCCACTTGGGAGGGACAGGGTGGTTAGTTCCGGTTTTCCGGCGGCAGGGCGATCTGGAGCTTGCGGACCTTGCCGCGGCCCACGATGTAGCCGCGGCCCGGGATGAAGTCGGTGCTGATCCGGCCCAGCGGGGTGCTGAGCAGGCTGTCGCCTTCGATGTCGCCGGGGTTAAGTAGCAGCCCGCGACGGCCGGATTTGAACGGCTGGGCGAGGGACCAGGCCGAGGACCAGGTGGAGGTCTCGGATTCGCCCACCACCCACTGTTCGGCCTTGATGGAGGCCGTGACGAGCCGCTCGATCCCGGACTCCGCGCCGGTGTCAGTGAACTCGGTCAGGCCCTCGATGAAGATCGCCAGCTTGCCCGGCGTCCCCGTCGAGTAGTCCACCAGCCCGTCGATCGCTTCCTCGACGTCGTCCGCGCCCACCACGGAACGGTCCCAGATCTTGAGCGCCGCCGCGGCGGAACGCCGGGAGCCGACGTAGATCAATTCGACGCCGGGGTTGGACCGCCGCAGTGCGTACGCCAGGGTCACCAGGGCCACGGTGCGGCCGGAGCCCGGCGGACCGGCGAGCAGGAGCGGGCCCTTGGCCAGGATCTCGGCCGGCTGGAGCGTCTCGTCGTCGACGCCGATCACCGGCAGGTCCGGGCTGCCCGCGGGCAGGATGTCGAGGTCGATCTGGTCCGGCAGGCGTTCGATCTGCGGGGCGCGTTCCACACCCTGGCGCAGCATGGCCTCGCTGAGCTTGTGCACCTCGCGGGCCTGCACGGCCAGGTTGGAGTTGCCGCCGAGGACGGCGAGCTGCACCTCGAGGTTGCCCAGCAGGCCCCGGCCCGGAGGCGAGGCCTGGCCCAGGACGTCCTTGGGCACGTCCATCGACAGGTAGTCATCCTCGGAGGAGAGCCGGAGCACCAGCCGGCGCTGGATCGAGGCCAGCAGCGACGCCGGCACCGAGTTGGGCCGGTCCCCGCTGACCACGAGGTGGATGCCGAGCGGCCGGCCGTCCGTGGCGAGCTGCAGGAAGATGTCCCACAGCGCCGAGAGCCTGCTGTATTCGTAGGCTTCGCGGAAGGCGGACATGCCGTCCACGAGCACGAAGATCCGCTTTTCCTCCGGCCGGTGCGCCAGTGTGCGGTACTCCACGATGGTGGACGCGCGGACTTCCGAGTACCGTGCCGAACGGTCGTCGGCGAGCTCGCGCAGCCAGCGCAGCAGCCGGCCGACGCGTTCGACGTCGTCGCCGTTGATGATCTCGCCGACGTGCGGGAGCTCGTCGAGCATCTTCAGCCCCGAGGAACCGCAGTCGATGCCGTAGACGTTGACCGGGCCGCCGCGCGGGGTGACCGCGGCGGCGATCGCGATGCCTCGCAGGGCCGCGGACTTGCCCGAACCGCCGGTGCCGTAGACGGCCATGTTGCCGTCCCGGTCCGGCTCGTAGAACACCGTGGGCTGGTCCTGGTGCGCCGGGTCGTCCGCCACACCGAGCAGGAGCCGCTCATCGGTGCGGGGGTTCGGCAGCCGGGAGAAGTCGTAGCTCGTGGCCAGTTCGTCCAGCCAGGGTTTGCGCGGCGGCTCGATGGAGAGCACATCGGCGGCCTTGATGATGTTGGCCGTCATCCGGGCGATGTCGTTCAACCCGGCAGGTTCTTCCTTGACCGGAGTCTCGGGCGCCGGGGCGGCCCAGGCCGGACCGGAGCCGAACGCCATCTCGACGATTTCGATCTGCGGCCGCTGCGGCTTCTCCGTGGTCCAGCCGCCGGCGTAGCCGGTCTGGAAGCCCTGGATCCGGCCGGGGCCGGTCTTCGCCGCGCCCCGTCCTGGAATCGACGGGTCGAAGTAGGCGGCGGTGGGCACACCCAGGATGTCGATCGCGTCGTCCTCATCGGCCATCCGCAGCGCCACCCGCAGGTTGGTGTTGGCGCGCAGGCTTTCCTTGATCACTCCGGCCGGGCGCTGGGTGGCCAGGATCAGGTGCAGGCCCAGGGAACGGCCGCGGGCGGCGACGTCCACGACGCCGTCGACGAACTCGGGCACTTCGGTGGCCAGGGCAGCGAACTCGTCCACGATGATGATCAGGTACGGCGGCGCTTCGGGGTCCGCCTCGCGCTGGAGTTCCAGCAGGTCCTTGGCCTTCTTCCGGTTGAGCAGGCGCTCCCGGTAGTGCAGCTCGGCCCGGAGCGAGGTCAGGGCGCGGCGGACGAGGTGCTGGGAGAGGTCGGTGACCAGGCCCACGGTATGCGGCAGCTGCAGGCAGTCAGCGAACGCGGCGCCGCCCTTGTAGTCCACGAACAGGAAGCTGACCCGGTCCGGGCTGTAGGCCGCGGCCATGCCCATCACCCAGGACTGCAGGAACTCGGACTTGCCGGCGCCGGTGGTGCCGCCGACCAGGGCGTGCGGACCCTCGTTTTTCAGGTCGAGGTAGAGCGGTTCGATGCCCTTGGACCCGACGAGCGCCCGGAGAGTGCCGTTGTCCTTGCGGTTGGGCACGGCGGAGGCGCGGACCGAGTTGTTTTCGGTCCAGCGCTCGGCCACGGCGGCCGGGTTGTCCAGGAAGTCCTTGCCGATCAGGGTCGCATAGGAGACGGCGCGCGGCAGGTCCGAGTCATCCTCCAGCGGCTTGCCGACGTCGACCACCGGCGAGAGCATGCGGGCCAGCTGGGCGGCGAGTCCGGCGTCGAGGCTTTCGCAGCTCACCGGGAAGGTGTGCCGGGCAAGCCGGACCTGCCCGGTGGTGGTGCCGTGTTCGCCGTCGACCGCCATGAAATCCCGGCACGCGGCCGGAAGCTGCTGGACGGAGGTGGCCACCCACATGACGTGCACGCCGGAGTCCGGGCCGCGCTCCAGCATCCGGGTGAGCCGGCCACGGTCCACCGGGGCGTCATCCTCGACGACCACCAGGACGGCGGGCAGCAGCGGCGCCGGAACCTCGGCGGAGAGCGGGTCGACGCCGGGCCGCAGCACCGGGCGCTGCCCCGGGGCGGCCGCCTCGCGCGTCTCGATCAGGTCCTCGAGCCGGGACAGCAGGGCGGACCCGCCCGCGGGTCCGGAGGCAAGGTGGTCGCCGCTGAGCGGGCTGTGGCCCGAGCCCACGTGCGGGAGCCACTGCAGCCATCCCCAGCGTTCCCTGGACTGCGCCGAGGTGATGGCAGTCAGGACCACTTCCGCGGGCGAGTGCAGCCCCACGAGCTGCAAGATCATGCCGCGCGCCACGTCGTCCACCAGGCCGCGGGAGCCGGCGAGCCCGAAGGAACCGGCGGAGCGCAGCTGCGAAACAACCGGCACCCCCTCGACATCCCGGAACTGCGCCATGCACTCCTGGATTTCCTGCATGTACTCGGCTTCGGTGTCGTTGCTGTTCGGCTCCTCCAACAGGATCCGCGACGGCGAGGTGCCCAGGCCAAACCGCAGGCCCAGGAAGCCGGCGTGCTCGGGACGGTGCGTCCAGAGCAGCGGCCCCAGCTTGTAGATCGAGTCCACGGTGTCGCTGACCGAGGGCGCTTCCTGCAGCCGGACCGAGCGTTCCACATTCTGCAGCCGCGTGATGTCCTGCCGGAACGCGGCCATCGACTCGCGGAACTGCTTGAGCTGCTGCTTGCTCTCCCGCTTGGCCTGCAGCTTCTGGTCCACGTAATGCCCCACGATGAACAGCGGCATCATCATCATGAACACCACAGAGAGCACGTTCTGGGTGACGGCGAACAGGATGCCGCCCATCATGAGCGGCGCGAGCAGCATGATGTACGGGAAGGCGTGGGGATCCTGGCGCTTCGGCCCGGCCGGCAGCATGCGTTTCTGCGGCTCGAAGCGCGGCACCACACGGGGCGAGCGGTTGAAGTCGATCAGCGGGGAGTTCGGGGCCGAGCTGTGCCCGGTGCCAAGCGAGACCACGGAAACGGTGGTGTCGCCGAGCGTCACGGTGTCCGAGGAATTCAGCGTGGCACGGCTGACGGGGAGCCCGTCCATCAGCAGGCCGTTGGCCGAATTCGTGTCCACGATCTCCACCGTCTCGCCCACCGTGATGCGGGCGTGCCGCTTGGAGGTGAGCGGGTCCGTCAGCCGGAGGTCGACGTCGTGGTCCCGGCCGATGTAGCTGGTGCCCGACGGCAGCGAGAATTCGCGTCCGACGTCGGGGCCGGACAGCACGCGCAGCGTCGCCGCCGCAGGACCCCGGTTCGCGCCGGGCGTCCCGAACTGTTCACTCACCTGGGTCAGGGACACGATGGACCCCGGGCGCAGCCCGGATTCCAGCAGGTTGTCCTTGCGGTCCAGGATGCTGCCCTTCATGCCTCCGGCGGCGAAGGCCTCCTCAATGCTGAGGGACAGGGTGGACGGCGGCGGGGTCCCCCGCCGTGCCGGGTCGGCCGCCCAGAGCTGGGTGGCGATGTCCGCAACGGTGGCGAGCCCGTCCACGGTCACGGCAAGGTCTTTGGCAGCGGCGGGGTCGCGGCGCAGCGTCAGTCGGATTCTCACGCTTCGTCGGTTCCGTTCAGTTCTTTGGCGGCGTGCTTGTCAGCGCGCTTTTCAGTGCTGTGCTTTTCAGTGCTGTGCTTTTCAGTGCTGTGCTTTTCAAGCAGGTGCAGGTCAGCGGCCGTCACCAGGTGCGAGGTGACGGCATGTTCCACGAGCCGTGCGCGGCGGTTGGTGGCGAGTTTCCCGCCGCCGCCCCGCAGCCCGGCCACGCCCACCCTGTCGAGCTTGTCGCACACGTTGTCCAGCTTTCGGTTGAACCGGGTCAGCGCCCAGCCCAGTGTCCTGGCGGCGTCCGCGGATGAGGGGATGGCGCTGAAACCGGTCCCGTCGCGGCGCAGCATGGGTTCGGCGAGGGCCACGATCAGGGCCTTCTGCGAGTCGGTGAAGACCACCGGGCCGATCGTGGTGTCCCCGCCGCTGTCCTCGTCCCGGACTTCCTGCCGGAACGCGGGCGTCCGGAGGTGCACGGCGAACTCGTACGTGGTGGGGCCGGCGGTGAAGATGACGTTGGTGTGGCTGAAGACCAGCGGGATCCGGGCGCCGGGCGAGAGCCAGGCCTGCATCCCGCCGGAGGCATCGGCGATGGTCGCGCAGAGCATGCTGCCGACGTTGTTAAGCCACCAGATGCCGTCATACCGCGCAATCTGCAGGAACTGCCGGTGCAGGTACGGGTTGTCGTCCACCTCGAGGTCGCCTTCGCGGCCGATGCTGAAGACGTCCTCGTCCGAGGGCTCATGCCACTCGCCGCAGAAATCTATTGCCAGATCCCCCATCAGACGTGCCTCCCTGAATCGATACTCATTTGCTGACGCAGCCGATGGAGTCTTCACCCAGCGGGGAGGATGCCCCGTCGCTGCGGACGATCATGACCTGGATGCAGCTGGGCTCCGCCGGGTTGGCCGCCATTTCGGCTTTCGGCTCGGCGGTGGCCTGGTACGTGCCGTCGCCCTTGAGCGTGTGGACCCGCCACTTGTAACTGTCGCCGGGTTTCGGTTGCGGGTTGGTCCAGCTGAACAGGATCTTTCCCGAGGGCCCGGCCACGCCCACGAGGTTCGCGGCGTCGGGAACGGTGCCGCTGTCCAGGGCATCCGCCGGCGGCTTGCTGACCTGGTCAGCGGCCTTGGGTGCCGGCTCGGGCCGCGTGGTGCCCGCGACGATACCCAGCACGACGGCGACCACCAGCACGGTGCCGCCGACGATGGACAGCATCAGGTTCCGGCGGCCGCGGCCGGCCAGGCGCTCCGCCGCCCCCTTGTCCCCGTCGCGTGCGGGAGCCGCCGCGCTCGAGCGGTTGACCGTCGCGGCGAGGTCGTCGCCGGGGGCGGCCGTGCCGGCGGCTGTCCTGGGAGGTCCGGGCACGTCGAAGGCGGGCAGCGCCGGGGGGCGCTTGATGGTTGCGTGGTTGTTGGTGGTGTTGCTGTCAACGGTGGAGCCGGCGGAGTCGCCCAGGACCCGGGCAGGGAAGGTGGGGGCGTGGCCGGTGGCATCCGGGTCGATCGAGGCGACGCTGCGGACGCGGGTTTCCTCGAAGCCGTCATCGCCGCGGCTCTCTTCCGGCCGCGGCTCTTCCAGGACCTCGAAGGGCGTGACGGCGAGGTTCAGTTCGGCCTGGATCCGCTGAAGGGCCAGGGCGAAGGCGTGGGCCGAGGAGTACCGGGAGGGCGCGGACTTGGCCATCGCCGTCGCCAGGGCCAGTTCCAGGGACTCCGGCACGTCGGCGCGACCCAGTTTGGGCACCGGGGTGTTGGTGATCCGCGAGATCAGCTCGCGCTGGGAGTTGTCCGCGCCGGGCAGCACAAACGGCGAACGCCCGGCGAGCAGCGTGTAGAGGGTGGCGCCGAGCGCCCAGACGTCCACCAGGACGCCGTCGACGTGCTGGTCGGTGAACTGTTCGGGCGGGGACCAGGGGATGGACATACCCGCGTCCTCGTCCGCGTCCCCGGCCAGGGTGCCGGAGATGCCGAAGTCGGTCAGGGCGGGCCGGTTGTAGTCGGTGACCAGGATGTTGGCAGGCTTGATGTCGCGGTGTGCGATGCCGGCCCGGTGGGCGGTTTCGACGGCGGACGCCACCTGGATGCCGACCGTCAGGACCTCATCCACACTGAAGCGCTGCCGGCGGTAGCGGACATCCAGGCTGGGCCGGGAGCAGTACTCCATGGCCAGGTAGGAGTGCCCGGCGTCGGTGATCTGGGCCTCGAAGATCGTCACGATGTACGGGTGCGAGGACAGCTGGGCCATCAGGTTCGCTTCGGATTCGAAGCGGCGGCGCGCGCCCTCGGTAGTAAGGTCCGAGAGCAGCACCTTGACGGCCACCTTGCGGCGCGGCCGGTCCTGCTCATAGAGGTAGACGTCGGAGAAACCGCCGGAGCCGAGCAGGCTGATGTAGCTGAACCCCGGGATGACTGGCGGCGGGGCTACGGGCCGTTTTGAACTCACGGAATCTCCTCAAAGCGCAGCGAAATGCCGTCGCCCACTTCTGCGATGTCCCCGTCGAGCAGGATCGCCATTTCGCCCTGGGCCAGCCGGCGCGGGGACTGGCCTTCGCGGACCAGGACGGTTCCGTTGGTGGCCTTGAGGTCGCACAGCATCACGTGCCAGCCTTCGAGCCGGACCTCCACATGCGAGCGGGAGATGTCCCCGCTGGGGCTGGCCACCTGGACCAGCCTGGGCATCACGGCGCCCTGCACGCGGGACACCGAGGGCTGGCGTCCGACGATGAGCGACTGGTCGAGGTCGATCAGTTCGCCGGTGGACAACCGCATCCGGCCCAGCCGGGGCCGCCGGACCTGGACCCCTTCGCCGGGCAGCGGCAGGCCGCAGCGGCCGCACTGCGCGTAGGTGGACGGGTTGGCGTGGCCCTGCGGGCAGACCCGGGCCAGCACCATGGGGCCGGTGGTGGATTCCGTGCCGCGCGGGACCCCGGGCGCGGTTCCGGCCGGCCGGGGACGGGCTGCGCCGAGGTCGCCCTTCATGATCGTCTGGCCGTCGTGGTCCGCGTCCGGCACCGGCTCCACACCGACCGGCCGCGCGGCGGCTGGCTGGTCGGAGGCTGGCTGTTCGGCGGCTGGCTGTTCGGCTGGGAGCTGTGGCACCGGCAACTGCCGGACCGACGGCGGCAGCGGTGCGGCTGGCGCCGCTGTAGCGGCCGGGGCCGGCGCCGCTGTCCGGGACGTGGACGACGACGACGAGCCGTTGCCGCCGGTGTGCCACGGCACGGAGTCGATCAGCCCGGCGGGGACCACCGGACGCGGCGCTGCCGGCGCTTCCGGCGCTTCCTGGGCAGCGGCGGCTTCCGCGGGCCCCTCCCCCGGGACCGGCTCGGGGGCCGCGGGTTCCGGAGCGGCTGGCTCGGGGGCGGAACCTCCGACGGCGGGTTCCGCGTCGGCATCGGGGTCCTCGCGCACGGCGGCCTCTTCGATGGTGCGCATCACCGTCTGTTCCCAAAGATGGTCGTAGCTGTCGGCCGGTTCCGGTGCGGACGCCAGCTCCGATTCCTGCATGGTCCCGGAGAGGTCGGGGTCGATTTCCTCGTCCTCCTCCGGAAGCTCCAGCACGGTGTCGGCGGAGGCTCCGTGCTCGCCCGGTGCGGCGATGTTGGCCCCGGGGGCGGCCGGCACGGCGAGGGTCCGGACCACCTCGACTGCGGCTTCGGCTTCGGCTTCCCGCGTCGATGCGGCAGGAGATGCCTGCGCCGGCGCGGCAGATCCGGAGAGGTCAATCCGCAGCCCCTGCAGCTGCACCACCCCGTCGCCCAGCGGCAGGTCCAGGCGTGATCCGCCTGGAACGGCGGCATCCGCACCGGCACCGGGAATGCCCAGGGTATAGCCGGCGGCCGTGACAAAGCGCCGTTCCGTCCAGGTGGTCACGTCGCGTCCGCTCAGTTCCATCGGCCCGGCCGGCAACTGAACGCTGAGGTCGATCCCGCCGCGCAGGAACACATGGACCGCGTGTCTGGCGTCCACGATCCCAAACCACGGCATCCGTGACAAGGAAACGCCCGAGGCCGAGGTCACGGCGTCCAGCACCTCATGGACCTCGGGTCCGGCGGCCAGAAGTTCCCACAGCGACTCGACGAGCGCGGGAGCAGTATCCGGAGGCAGCAGCACCACGGTTCCGGAGCGCACCACCCCGAGCCAGGCCCCGGGCGTGTACCGGGCGGAAGCCGGAGCGTTATTGCTGGCCATCATCCGGGCCCTTGCCACGTCGGAGGTCGGCGGCGCGCTCGATGTCCGCGGCAGGTTCACTGTCCGGGACCTGCCCGGTCCCGGATACCGCGCCGGTCCCCGCTACCGCTTCCCCGTCGGGGGCAAGTTCCAGCACATCGGTGCGCGGCAGGGTGTCCTCGTCCTCGGCCGCCGCGGCGGTGCGCGGCGCCGTCCGGGAGGCGCCGTCGTCGTTCGTGACATTGGACGCGTCCAGCACGATGCAGGTGACGTTGTCCCGGCCGCCGCTGCGAAGGGCCGCCTGGATGAGTTCGTCCACGGCCGCCTGCGGGTCCGCGTGGGAGCGCAGGATGTTGGAAATGTGCTGGTCGTCGAGTTCCCCGTTGAGTCCGTCGGAGCAGACCAGGAGCCTGTCGCCTTCCTCGACGGGCAGGAGCCAGTAGTCGGCCTCGGTCTCACCGCCGGTGCCGAGGGCCCGGGTGACCACGTGGCGGCGCGGGTGCACCGCGGCCTGGGCCAGGGTGATCTGCCCGGCGTCCACGAGCTCCTGCACCTCGGAGTGGTCCACGCTGACCTGGCTGAGCCTGCCGTGGCTGAGCCGGTACGTGCGGGAGTCGCCGATATTCATGACCAGCCAGTACGGGACCCCCAGCTGTTCCACCACGACGACGCCGGAGAGCGTCGTCCCGGCGCGGGAACCGGTGGCCTCGCGGATGCTCTCGTCAGCCATCAGGAGGTATTCCTGCACGACGCCGGCGGTGGCGTCCCGCTCCCCGCTCGCCAGCTGGGGGATCCGGGCAAGGGTCCGCACGCAGATGCCGCTCGCAATTTCGCCGGCCTCATGCCCGCCCATACCGTCGGCGACGGCGAACACGGGATCGGAGGCAATGAAGGAATCCTCGTTCATCTCGCGGCGCAGGCCGCGGTCGGTGCCGTAGCCGCAGTTGAGCCGGAGGCCCGGGGGTGCGCCGGCGGCGGGGCCTCCGGCGGCGGCGGTGGGCGCTGCTGACTCAGCAGAAGGGGGAACGGCGGCCGGCTGGGAATTCATGCCTGTCCTAAGTAGAAGGAGCGGTCACCGAAGTGGACGGTGGATCCTGCACGGACGTGGGTGGGCTCCCCCGCCGCGAGGGCGGTACGGATCCCGTCCGGGGTGCTCACGGCGCTGCCGTTGGTGGAGTTGCGGTCGGTGACCCAGACGCCTCCGTTGCCGGCGAGGAGATGCAGGTGCGTCTTGGAGATGGACCGGCCGGGATCGGCAACCGGAATCAGCTGCACGGACTCTTCGCCCGGGTGCCCGGCGGGATTCCGGCCAACCAGCACGGTGCGGTCCAGTTCGATGTCCCGGCCGTCGTCGAGCCGGATCCGGAGCATGGCCACCGTGACCGGGGCGTGGGTGTCGCCGCGGACCTGGGTGCGGTCGTGGTCATCGTCGGGGTGGGCCGCCGGTGGCAGGGGAGCCGGCTGGAAGGCAGCCGGCTGCGCGGGAGCCGGCCGCGTGGGAGGTGCGAAGGATGCCGGCGCAGGCTGCCCCGGAATCGGCTGCACGGCAACAGGCTGCTGCCTGACGGCCGGCGGCGGGGGCTGCGGCACTGCCTGCTGCGGTGCTGCGGGCGGCTGCCACTGGTTCGGGTTGTGCACGGCAGCGACCGGCACGGCAGCGACGGGCGCAGCGCTGTTCACCGGCGCGGCGCCCGCGAGCGGCGAGGCGACCTGCTGGACTGCCGGGAGGTCGAGGGGGGCGAAGCTGTACGGGCCCTGGATGCCGCCGGTGGTGATCGGATTGCGGCCGGCCAACACATCGAAGACGAGGGACTTGGCGGCGGCGTCGTGCCAGCCGCGGAGTTTGCCGTTGCGGTCCCACTTGCTGGACAGCACCACCAGGACGGCCCACGCCGAACCGAGGAACACAAGCGGCCCCAGCACCAGAAGGGTGGCGCCGAACCACTGGAAAATGACCAGGACGGCGGCCGCGAGGACGGCAAGCAGGATGCCGGCGCCGGTGATGAGGCCGCGCAGGAAGACGGCTCCCCCGCCCGGGGCGTCGCCGTCGGCGTCTGTGCTGCGGATCCCCATCAGGCGGTTGCCGAGGGTCATGCCGGAACGGGCTTCGAGCACCGCCAGGACGCTCATGTAGACGAGGGTCAGCCCCACGCCGATGCCGCCCAGCAGCACCAAGGTGGAGGTGTCGTACACGATGAAGCCCCCGGTTTGGCTCCGGGTGATGCCGGCGAATCCGATCGCGAACAGCACCGTGAGCACAACGAGCGGCGGAAGCCAGTCGAGCACCGCGGCGCCGAACCGCTTTCCGGTGTCGGCCGGAACCAGCTCAAGTCTGCCCGGCATGTGCGGACCTCCCCCTTGTCCATGGCCCGTGGCCGGGCCCTGCGCTACGGGGATACTACCGGGGATCGGGCCGGAGCGCCCGACGGCGGTGTTCCCACCGTCCGCGACCCAGGCATCCGATGCGTTCGCCCCCTGCGGCTGGGGAAGCTCCTGCGCGTTCCGTGAACTCCGTGCGGAGCGGTTGCTCAGCGGCGCGCCGCAGGAGGTGCAGAAGGCAGCTCCCGGGCGGATCGGCTGCTGACAGCGCGGGCAGCGCTCGGCGTGGTCGGTCATGGCTCGTTGCGGTTCTTCCTGGCGGTCTGGCTGGCGGCGGCTGCGGCGTCGGCGGCAGCATTGATGTGTGCCTCCGCCACCGGACCGGTCTCCACTGTACCGGCGGGCTCTGTGCCGGCTGGCACACCCGCGGGCGTTGCGGGCCGTTTCCGGCCCGGCAGCACGGGCCGGAGTCCCCGCAGTGTGAGGGAAGCCCTGCCGTCAGCCAGCAGGGAGCGCGGCGAGAACCGGGCACGCTGCCGGCCCCAGAATCCCAGCGTCCCCGTCATCTCCTTGAGCGAGCCGTCCACGATCTCCCAGTACTGCGTCACCTCGTCCTCGCTCGGCTGGCCGGCGCCGAAGATCGCGGCGTCGGCACGGTGGGCCAGCAGGGTGGTGGTGCCCTGCGTCGCCGGGAAGGCGTCGGCGAGGACAACGGCGGACTCGCGCCGGGTGGCGCGCTGGTCCATCCCGGCGCCAAGGTCGGTCGCCAGGCTGACAACCTCGTTCCAGCCGCCGCCCACACGCTGCGCCGGGTGGCCGGCGCTGAAGCGGGCCTTCCGGCGCCGGGACTTGAGCAGCGCGATCAGCAGCAGCGGCAGCGCCAGGATTCCGATCGGGATCAGCGCGAAGCCGATCGCCGCGAGGAGAGGACCCCAGAACAGCCAGGGGTTGTTCTTCTTCTCGTCGGCGTCCAGCGCATCCGGGGAGGAGTCCGGCGGAAGATCCGCGGGCTCCTGCGGCGGGGGCGGCGGCTGCAGCACCTGCGGCTTGGGCTTGGACTTGTTCTCCGGATCCGGCGGGATAGGCACATTGTCCTTGGGCGGGGTGGGGTCGAAGGACACCCAGCCCACCCGGTCGAAGGCGACTTCCACCCAGGCGTGGACGTCCTTGCCGGTGATCTTTACCTCGCCGGCACCGTTTTCCGGGCTCTTTGGATCCGGGTAGAAGCCCATCACCACACGCGACGGGATGCCCAGGTGCCGCAGCATAAGCGACATCGCGACGGCGTACTGTTCGTCGTCGCCGAGCATCTGCTTGGCTGTGAGCAGGCTGCGGATGCGGTTGGCGCCGTGGCCGGAGACGCTGGGCAGCTGGCCGTCGGCGATCAGCCCGTTGCTGAAGGCGCCCTTTTTCTGGAAGTGCGCCTCAACCTGGCGCACCCGGTCGATCGCGGTGGGCGCGTCGGCGGCGAGGTCGTTGGCCTGGGACCCGACGACGGGCGGGACCTCGGCCGGGTCCGGGAGGGACAACCTGGCGAAGTCGTACTGGGTGAGCTGCCCGTGCTCCAACCCGGCGGGGTCGGCCACCTGGACCCGGTAGGAATCGCCCTTGGCGAGTCCCTTCGTGGTCACGGCCGTGTCCGTTCCGGCGTTGAAGTACAGCCCCGAGGCGGCGCCCGATCCGTCGCGGGCGAAGCTGATTCCGGTGGTCTTGCTGCCGCCGGGCAGGAAGTAGCCCTGGTAGTCCTCGATCGTGATGTCCAGGGCGTAATTGGTGCTCGGCACCATCCCGGTAGAGTCCGCGAGCGTGTTGATGGACTTCGCGTCTCCCACCTTGCTGAAGCTGCCGGAGCCGTTCGGGTCCATGTTGTAGTTGGTCCCGTTGAAGGAATCGAGGGCGGCGAGGCGCACCCGGGCGTCCTTGGGCAGGCCCTTCACCACGAAGAGGCTGTCGTCCTTCTGGTCCTTGACGAAAGTGCGGAAACTCGCCAGCGGGGTGACGTAGTCCTTGGGATCGAACGGCGGGACGATCGTGTTGCGCAGCACCCGGCGGTCGTCCCCGGCGGCGACCAGCGGGGAGGCGACGGCGGCGATCCCGACGGCGGCCGCGATGACAGCGGCCGCAGTGCCCAGCCGGCGGAGTTTCGCGGCACGGGCCGTGGCCTGGTCCGTCTCGCGCCGGTTGACGGACACCTTGCGGGTGTCGCTGCGGCGGAGCACATCACGGCGGAACGTGGCCCAGGCGATCGCGGCGACGGTGAGCGAGATGCCGCGTTCCACGGTCAGGAAGCCGGCGTTGGTGCTGAAGGCGATGCCGGTGACGAACAGGACCAGCACCGGCAGCAGCGGCCAGTACGGGCTCTTGAGCCGCCAGATCAACAGTCCGGCGGCGAGGGCGGTGATGAGCGAGCTGAGGAACGGCACAATCAGGGTGCCGCCGGCCGTCCCCACGGGCACGCCCACCGTGAGCATGTCCTTCCAGGCGAACACCACGCCCAGCAGCAGGGTTCGCAGCGAGTCGAGGGATGGGACAACGCCCGCGATCGAGGCGTCCGGGACGGCCAGGGCCGTGCCGAGGACGAGGTAGCCGCCGAGGGCAAGGGCGGTGGTGATGAGCAGGCCCAGGCGGAGGTGCACATTGGCCGCGGCGACGGCGAGGCCCAGCAGGATGCCGCCGAAGCCGGCGATCAGGTAGTAGGGGTCCCCGCCGAAGCTGAGGCTGAAGCCGAGCACACCGAGGCCGAGCAGCACGGTGAGGGCGCCGGCGTCGAGCGCCACATGCCAGAGCGGCTGGCCGTCCGCGAAACCGGACGGCTTCGTGTTGTTCCGGCGGGTGGAGGTCCGTGGTGCGGTGCTCATGCTGCCGCCTTCCTCAGCACAATGGCCAGGTCCGACAGGTCGCCGAGGGTCAGCACGGTCAGGTCGCCGATGTTGGCCCGGGCCGGCGCGGCGCCGAGTTGGAGCCGGATGGCCAGGCTGCGGACGCCGACCGGCACCCAGGCCGAGGCGGAGCGCAGCTGGCCGGGGGTGATGTTACTGCCCACCACGAGGAACACCACGGAGGCATTGGGGACGGTGTCCGCCAGCGTCCGGGCGAGGTCGACGGCGGTCTTGCGCAGCGGTGCCCCGACGATCCGGGTCATGTCATCGAGTAAGTTGCGGCCGGTTTCGCAGCGCAGAGGGCCCTTCTGGGTCAGCACGTCGAGGTCCCGCTGTTCCCGGATGGCCTGCCGACCAATGGAGGCGGCGGCGGAGATGGCCAGCTCGAACTCGTGTTCCGAGGCGTATTCGTCCGTATTGATGGACAGTGAGATGGCGAGGTGGGCGCGCCGGGTTTCCTCGAACTGGCGGACCATGAGCTTGTTGGTCCGGGCCGTGGTCTTCCAGTGGATGTGCCGCCGGTCATCCCCCGGCACGTAGTCGCGCAGGGCGTGGAAGGACACGTCCGCGCTGGAGAGCTCGGTGGTGGGCATGCCCTCAAGGTCGCGGATGAACCCGGCGGCCGAGCCGGCCAGCGCCACGGTCCTGGGGTGCACAAAGAGGTCCTCCGGTTCGGTCCACAGGACCTGTCGGCGGAGCAGGTGCAGCGGGTCGGCGCGGACGGAGCGGACGGGGCCCACCACGATCACGGCGCGGCGTGCGGTGGGGATGGTGAACAGGTCCTCTTGGACCTGTTGCGGCTTCATCCTGGGGAGGTGGAACACTGCGGTGTTGCCGCCGACGGGAAGTTCCAGGTCCGCGGGCAGCAACCGACGCGCGGAGGTGTTGGAGACGGCGATGCTCCCGACGGCGCTGTCCCCCACTGCCACGCGGGTGCGGGCCAGGTCCAGGACCACCCCGTAGGAGGAGCGGCCCAGGATGAAGCCGACGGCGAGGACGAACAGCACGAAGGCTGCGATCGCGGCGGCCTTGGCTTCCTGCCAGCCGAAGGCCTGGCCAACCGTCCACAGCAGGATCGACGCGGCCAGCACGGACCAGCCCAGGACACTGACCACCGCCAGCACCGGCCACGCGTACCGCAGCCAGAGACCACGGACTGTTCGCCAGGCCGGCGTCAGGGCGAGGCCGGCGGTGCTGCCGGCCTCGCTCCAGAGGGAGGCCGGATGCAGCCGGGTGGGCCTGCCGTCCCGGTGGAAGGGACGTTTCAGGCGGTCAGCCACCCGGGTCAACGGAGTGCTGGTGGACATATGGGTGCCTTTGTTCGTGCTGGGATGCGGGGGTGCCGCGTTGCCGGTGGACCTGTTGGCCGGTTGGGATCCGGCTAGACGGAAGCGCGCTGCTGCGGGGCCGCGACCTCTGCCATAACGCGCGTCAGTACGGCGTCGGCGGTGGCTCCGGAGAATTCGGCTTCCGGGTCCATTACCAGCCGGTGCGTCCAGACGACGGCGGCGATGTCCTTGACGTCGTCAGGCAGGACGAAGTTGCGGCCCTGGCTAGCCGCCCACACCTTCGCGGCACGGACCATGGCGAGGGCGCCGCGGACGGAGACACCGAGGCGGGTTTCCGGGGCGCTGCGGGTCTCTTCGCAAAGCCTGGAGATGTATTCCAGCACGGCGGTATCCACGTGCACGGTGGCGGCGAGGTCCGCCATGTCCGCGATCGCCTGGGTGGTGATGACCGCGGTGATGTCCTTGGACCGGTCCTTGAGGTTGGCGCCGCCAAGCAGCTGCACCGTGGAGGCATGGTCCGGGTAGCCGATGGAGGTCTTGATCAGGAAGCGGTCCAGCTGGGCCTCGGGCAGCCGGTAGGTGCCCGCCTGTTCGATCGGGTTCTGGGTGGCCATCACCATAAACGGCCGGCCCGCCTCGTACGTGGTCCCGTCCACCGTGACCCGGGACTCCTCCATCACTTCGAGCAGCGCCGACTGGGTCTTGGGCGAGGCGCGGTTGATTTCGTCGGCCAGGACGATGTTGTTGAAGATGGGGCCCTTGTGGAACTCGAACTTCTGCGTCTTCTGGTCGTAGATGGTCACGCCGGTGACGTCCGAGGGCAGCAGGTCCGGGGTGAACTGGATGCGGTTGTTGGAGCCCTGCACGGTGGCGGCGAGGGCGCGCGCCAGTGAGGTCTTGCCGGTGCCCGGCGCGTCCTCGAAGAGGACATGCCCCTCGGCCAGCATCGCCATCAAGGTCAGCCGGATGACGTGGGCTTTGCCGAGCACGGCCTGGCCCACGTTCTCGACGAGTTTCTCGAAGGTGCCGGAAAACCATTCGGCCTGTTCGGTGGTCATGGTCATGGGGTGGTCCTGTCCTGTTCTGGGTGGAAGATTGTGGTGCGCGGCCGTTGGGGAGGCCCGCAGCGTCCGGCGGCCAGTTTACCGGCCGGCATCAGCAGGGACCGGGCCGCGGACCGTAGAGATCCACTGTGGTTGATTTCACGAACCAGTCCGGGTGGCTGCCCTGGGTGACACGGAACCAGGGGGTGCCGTTGTTGTAGATGTCCTTGGTGCAGTTGATGTTGAGCCTGCCCTCGGCCCGTTCCACCCAGCCGGCGCCGCAATCCTTGGGCGGGCCGTCGCTGTAGGAGTCCGTGACTCCCGGCCGGCCGGGGCAGGTCCGGACGGTGGAGGCTTCCACCTGGATCTGGGACAGCGGCGGGGTCGGGTCTGCCCCGGATCGTGCCGTGGCGGTATCGGCACCGCTGCAATCCTTGATCCCGTCCGTACCGTTGCAGGCCCGGACCTTCAGGCTGTGATCTTGGCTCCAGCCGCCGGCGTTGCGGTCATAGCGGCGGTTCAGGCCGACGCTCGTCCAACCGGTGCTGTCGTAGTTCACTTCGTACCGGTTAATTGGCCGCCCGTTGGCATTCGGCTCCGTCCAGGTCCAGTGCACCTGGCCGTCCCCGACGCCGGAGGTACCGCCGGTGACCCTGGGCGCTTCCGGCGGGCCATAGGGCACGGCCGAACCGATCGCCTTCGCGTCGCCGGCCACGTTGTTCTTCGTGGAGGTGGCAATGATGTTGACGGTGACGTTCTGGCCGTTCGGCTGGCCGGTGATGGTGCCGCCGCCGGCGTTGATCGGGCCCGAGCCATGGGCCGTGGACCAGCGGTAACTGATCTCCGTATCCTGGGAGCCGTTGCGCTGGGCCGGGGTCAGCGGCGTAAAGGTCACCGTCAACTGACCACTGCTTCCCGGCGCCGACACGGTTCCGCTGCTCACAGTGCCGGGTTTGCCGGCCGCCCGGATCCGCGCGGATTGGGGGCTCACCCCGGACGTGCCGGCCTTGTTGGTTGCCGAGACGGTGAACGTGTAGTCCGCCTCGGAGTTGTCCACCGTGACGTTCTGCGAGGTGCCTGCCACCTGCTGGCTGCCCATGGCGGCCCCGCCGCGGAGGGTGGTCAGGGTGTACGCGGAGATGGCGTCACCGTTGTTGTTCGGCGCCGCCCAGGAGACCTTGAGCTGGCTCTGTGCGCCCACGGAACCGGCCTGGCTGGCGCTGGGCGCCGCCGGGGTCACCGGCACCCCGGCCGGGGTTTCTGCGGCCGAGTAGCCGCTCCATTCGGAGGGTTCCTTCGCGTCGTTCCGGGCCAGGACACGGACCTTGTAGGCCACCCCGTTCCTGAGGCCCTTCCAGACGTAGCTCATCGCGGTGAGGTTCTGGACCTGGGCGTTCTGCCCGGCCGGTGCCGGCGAGATCTCCAGGTCATAGCTCTTCACCGGCGAGCCTTTGGACGCCGGGGCCACCCACGTGACGGTGAGCTGCTGGTCGCCGAACTTCACCGCCGCCGCGGCCGGGGTGTCCGGCTTGACGTCCGGGCGCACCTCGGCCGAGGCCGGAGAGCGCTCCGATTCGCCGAACTCGTTGCTGGCGGTGACCTGGAAGTGGTACTTGGCGTTGTTGCTCAGCCCGTTGAGGGTGCAGGAGTTGGCCGGGCAGTCCTGGCGGTAGCCGCCTTCCCCGTACACCGTGTACTTGGTGATCGCGGAGCCGCGGTCCGCCGGGGCGCTCCAGTTCAGCAGGGCGGTCCGGTCACCCACGCTCTGCGCCTGGGGTGTGGCCGGGGCCAGGGGTTTGTCCTTGACCGTCAGCCGGATCCGGGCCGTCGCGTAGCGGGAGGATTCCCCGGTCTTGTCGGAGACAGTGTAGGCAACAATCATGGTCCCCGAGAACCCTGAAGCGGGGGTCACCGTCACGGCGTCGCCGTTGACCGCTGCGCTCCCCTGGCCGGTCTCTGTGACGGCCGAGATGATCTTCAGCGCAGAATCCGGGAACGGGTTGGCGTCGTTGTCCAGCACCCGGACGGTGACGGGCTTTCCGGCGGCGGCGTTGGGTTCGACGTCGTCGTTGGCCACCGGCTTGGGCCGGTTGGAGGCGGTCACTGCCAGCTGGTACGTGGCGGTCGCCTCCAGCCCCCGCGGGTCCCTGGCCTTGACCTGCACGGCGCCGGTGGTTCCGGCGGCGGTGCCGTCCTTCGCCGAGGCTTTCAGCGTCTTCCCGTCGATGCGCGCGTCGAAGCCTGCGGGGACGTTGCCCACCACTTCGTACTTCATCCGGTCCAGATCGCCGTCGTCCGGGTCCGCGGTCAGCCTTGAAAGGTCAGTGCTGGCCGAGTCAGCTTTGGGTACGTCCATCTGGCTGCCCAGCAGCACGGGCGGGTTGTTGCGGTTGGGGTCAGGCAGCACCTTCGTGCGGATGCTCAAGGTCGCCTTGAGGCCGGCGGGATCGTCCGGGCCCGAGCCGTCGGTGACTTCGAAGCTGAGCGATCCCGGGCCCACATAGTCCTTGCCCGCGGTGTACTTCAGTGCGGTTCCGTTGTTGGCCACCGGGTCCGAGCCGTCGGCACCGATCAGCTTGATCCGGTCCGTCTGGGTCAGGCGCGGCGAGCGTCCGTCGCGGACCTTGACCCATTCGTTGAGGTCCACGGTGACGGACTGCCCGGCCACCACCTCAATGACGTCGTCCTTGGCCAGGGTCGGCACCTGCTGGCCCAGCCCCGGGACCCAGATGATGGCGGTGGACTTCTGCCCGTCCACGTCTTCCACAGTGTAAGGGATGAGCTGCGGCTGTTCGGTCAGCTCCACGATCATGGTGCCCTCGGTACCGGGCCGGGCGGTCTTGGCTTCCGTGGCGATCTTGAGGTTTTCGCCGACGCCGTCGGGGTCCTCGTCGTTTTTGAGGACGGGCACGTCGACGGCGGTCCTGCCGAGCGTCTGCGCGGAGGTCACCCGGTCATCCCGGGCGATGGGGGCCAGGAGCGGCACATCCTTCAGGACCTTGACGGCGATGGCGGCCCGGGCCGTGGCGCCGCGGTCATCGGCCACGGTGTAGCGGACGTTCACGGTGCCTTCCTGGTCCGGCGCCAGCAGGATGATGCGTCCGCTTTGTTTGCTGACGGTGGCCTGGCGTTCGGCGGCGGCCTCGATGCCGTCGCCGAGGATCCGGATGGGGTCGCCGTCGGGATCGGTGTCGTTGCCGGTCGCGTCGACGGCGATCTGCCGGCCCGGCCGGACCTTGACCTCGTCGTCCACCGGGGTGGGCAACTGGTTCGTGTCCCCGCGCGGGGCGATACCCACGGTGACGGTGCCGGTGTTGACGGCGCCCTGCCGGTCCACCACCTTGTACCGGAAGGTGTCCGTGCCGGCGCCGTCGCCGGCGGCGGTGAAGTCGATGAAGTTGCTGCCCACGGTGGCGGTGCCCATGCCAGGGGTACTGTCGATGCCGGTCAGCTGGACCGAGTCGCCGTCGGGGTCGATCCCGTCCAGTTCCACCGGGATGCGCACGGAACCGGCGGCCACCACCCGGGCGGTGAGGTTTTTCGGCTGCGGCCGGGAGTTCTCGGCACCTTCCAGTGGCAGGATGTGGATGGTGACGGCCGCGGCGCTCTTCTGGCCCTGCGGGTCCACGGCGTTGTAGATGGCGCGGACCGTCTTGGGTACCGGTCCGGCGATGAAGCGGAGCGTGTTTTCGGAGACGAAGCTCTTGCCGTCAGCCTCCGGAACGGGCTGCGGGAGCACCGGGTCCACGGTCAGTTTCTCGCCCTGCGGGTGGGTGTCGTTGGCCAGCACCGGGATGGTGACCACATCGTTGACCCGCACGTTCACCTCATCGGGCTTGGGCTGCGGGGCCTCCACGACGGCGGGGGCCGGGACGGGGACCACCGAGACACTGCCGGTGGCCGACTTGGCGCCGTTGGACATGGTGTAGCGGAAAGTGAAGGGGTCCTTGGTGCCCACCACATCGGTGATCCGCAGGACACTGTGGTCGATCACGCTGACCGAGGCGGTGGAGTTTTCCGGGAGCTGCACGGACTGCAGGACCAGCACTCCGCCGGAGGGATCGGAGTCGTTGGCCAGCGGGTTCAGCAGGACGCTGCCGCCAACAGGAAGGAGCGCCACATCGTGCACGGCGACGGGGTTGCCGGTGTCCTTGCCCGATTCGACGTCCACCCGGATCAGGCCCTGGCTGCTTTGCGGGCCGTTGCTGGCGATGTAGGTCAGGTAAACGGGGCCGGGGGTGTCGCTGCGGAACGTGAAGGTGCCGCCGTCGGTCACCGGGCCCAGCTGCGCCGTGCCGGCGGCTTCCACCTGGGCGAGGCGCAGCGCGCCGCCGTTGGGATCGACGTCGTTCTTCAGCGGAGCGATCACGAGGTCCTGGCCGACGACGGCGGTCACGTGGTCCGCGTTGACCACCGGTTGCAGGGCGCCGGGCGGCTGCACGTTCACCACAACCTTGCCTGTGGTGGTGGCGCGGCCGTCCCAGACGGACACGGTGACGGATTTATTGCCCGGGGCGGCACCGGAGTCCTGGTAGGTGAGGAGCCCGTCGCGGCGGATCTTGACCTGGTCCTGGTCGTTGTCCGCCTTGGCGTCCATCAGGACGAGGTCGTCGCCGTCCGGGTCGGTCCAGTCGGTGAGGATGTTCTGGCTGACGGTTTTGCCCTGCTCCACGAGCATGGTGGTGGGATCCCCGCGTTTAAACAGCGGCGGCTTGTTCTCGTCCGGGCCTACCACATTGAGCGTGATGCTGCCGGCGGCGGTGAGACCGCGGCCGTCGGCGGCGTTGTACGGGAAGGTTTCGGTGCCGGACTTCGCATCCGCCGGCACTGTGATCTGGAAGGCCGTGCCGCCGTAGATGGTTTCGAGGCTGCCCGCCTTCGGCCCGGCGTTGCCGACACTCGCCGTGAGGACGTCGCCGTCGGGGTCCGAGTCGTTGTCCAGCACGGACAGGATGGTGGTGCGTCCCGGCCGGACGCCGACGGCGTCGGGCTTGGTTTCCGGCGGCCGGTTGGGTTTGGTGCGGTCCGGCAGGATGTTGATGGTGTTGTTGTCCGCCGACTCCTGGTCCTGGTCATTGGACTGGTTCTTGGGCGGGATGACGTCGTCCCAGTTGTTGACCAGCTGCATGTTCTGGTTCACCAGCCACACGTTGCCGGAGTTCACATCGTTGAGGACCACCAGGTCCCGGTTCACCCGGAACGCGTACGACGGCGACGCGGACGCCTTCGGGACCGCCACCGTCTTATCATCCGCATCATTCACGCAGTCCCGGACATACTTGTTCGCCCCGGACCACGCCGCATGGATACAGCCGCCCAGCTGCACCGGCGCCGCCGGCACCCCCTGCCCGCCGAAGGTGACGGTCTTCGCCGTCGAACCGTCCAGCGGCTGCTTCAACAGCGCCTTCGGGGTGGCAACCGCCACCGCGTCCGCCGCCGGACCGGAGAGCTGCAGCTTCGCGTCCCGCGCCTCCGCCAGCACCAGCTCACGCCCGCCCGGCAGGAACAACTTCCCCCGGCCCGCGTCCAGGACCACCGGCCGGTCCCCCACGACAGCGAGCTGGAGATCCCCGGCGCCCTTGAGCCCGTCCCAGGAGCTGGCCTTGGTCTCTGTGGCCTTGCCATCGGCGTCCACCGAGGTCACCGTGACCTGCCCGGTTTTCGGATCCGCACTGTAAATCCGGTCATCGGACCCCACCGCCGAAACGGTCCCCTCCGAGCCCTTCAGGACCGGCTCGGAGTTCTCCTCGTCGAAGCCGTTCACCGTGGAGGGCGAGAGCGCCCACACCGTGCCTTTGGCCGCATCCGTCACCGAAATGACCTTCGAGCCAAAGCTCACCTCGGCCGAGCCGGGCAGCTTCTTGTCCCCGCCCAGCCGCATCTGGGCCGCGGACACCTGATTCAGGGTGGACCCGGAGCTGTCGTCGACAAACACCGTCCCGGCATCCTGCAACACATCAAAGGTCGCCGACGCCGGGGTGACAGCACCGTCCAGGACCCGGGAGGGATAATTGAGCCGGCCCACCGCATTCTTGGACTTGGACACCACCCACACACCGCCGTCGTTCAACTCCACCTCCGTGGTCTTGAACCCCGGATAAATGATGGCGCCAGTGATCAGCACCGCCGCCGCTACGGCGATGGCCGTACCGGTGATGAACTTTTTGCGCCGTTTCGTCAATCCCGGCTTCCCCAACGTGCCAAACAGACGTCCCACAGCTTCAGATTTCCTTCAAGATTGCATCGTGTTTCCCCCGACAGGCCCGAGACACGGCCGCCCACTCCCCGCGACAGCCTACCGAACGGTCCGGAAGCGCGCGATGGGGAGGTCTCCCCGCCGGCCGGTGGCCGCCCGGGGCCCGGCGCGGCTATGGCGTTGCTCCTACCGGGAAGGTGCACCGCGGAACGCCGCTTTGGCCGGGCGGGCCAATCAAGGTGTGCGTGGAATTGATCCAGCGCGTCGCGTTCGGGGAGCCGCGCATGATGTAGTACCACTGGCCGTCGCCGCTGTAGTAAGTGCCGTGCGGCTTCCAGCACATGACGTCGAACGAATCGAACCGCGACATCCAGGGTCTGGTGTAGCCCGACTTTCCGTCACAGGTGCGGCTGCTTGGGTCGCTGTCGTCGTAGGACGTGGCGCCCGGCAGATCAGTGCAGCTGCGGTCCATTCCGGTGTTGAGCCGTGTTGCCCAACTGGTCTTCTGCGTCCCGGATTGGGCGGTGGCCGTGGCGATCGGACCGCCGGTGCCCACGGAGTTGACGGTCTGGACCTGGATCCGGTGTGGTTCGCTGAAGCCGCCGGTGTTGATAGTCCGGCTTCCCGAGGCCGGGACGCGCTCCCAGCCGCCGTTGTCGATGAGGATCTGGGTGTAGGCGACGTCGTTGGTCGTCGTCGACGGCGAGCTCCAGCTGAAACTGAGGTTCCGCTGGTTCTCGGCGCCGTTCTGACCGGACGCCGCGGGCGTCCCGGCTGAGCCGTACGGCGTGGCGGTGGCCCCGGCGCTGGCGTCGGAGCTCGGCGCGACGCTCGAGTTGGCCGTCACGGTAACCGTGGTGGCCTGGCCGTTGTTGAAGCCGCCCACCTTCTGGCCGGGAGTGATCGCGCCGGTCATTCCGCCGGGGCTCGCGTAGTAGGTGTAGCTGACCTCACCGGGCTGGGAGCCGTTCCGTCCAGCGGCGTCCAGTTCCCGGAAGTTGATGACCACGGCCCTGCCTGCGCCGCCGGTGTCCGCCGCCGTCGCGCTCACGCCGGAGACCTGGCCGAGCTTGCCGGTGGCGCGGCGGGGTGCCGAGGCGGCGCTGACCGCCCCCTTGCCCGCCTTGTTCTCGGCCTGGACCGTGAAGGTGTAGCCGGTTTCGGAGTTGTTCGCGGTGAAATTGGCGGTCCGCACTGTCCCGGCAATCATTTGGGTCTGGGTGGTGCCGCCGCCGCCGTTCATGGTGACGTAGTAGTTCCTGATGGCGTCGCCGTTGGTGTTCGGCTCGCTCCAGTTCACCTTCAGCTGGTTGGAGGTCCCCACAGCGGACGCGACCGACGTCGTCGGAGCTGCCGGGGCGGCCGGGACGCCGGCCGGGTTGTCCTCGGCCGAGTAGAGGCCCCACTCGGACGGGCCGAGTTCGTTGACGGCCTGGGCCCGGACCTTGTACCGCACGCCGTTGGTCAGTCCGGGCCAGGTGTAGCTCAGGCCGGCCACACCGTTCTTCACCGCGATGCCGCTGGCCGGCGGCGGGGAGATCTCCAGGTTGTAGTTCTTCACGGCCGACCCCTCGGTCTTCGCCGCGGGCCAGGTGACCACCATGTTCTTGTCCCCGGCCTTGACCGTGGGAGACTCCGGCGGCGAGGGCTTCTCATCCGGCCGGATTTCGTTGGAGGCCGGAGACGGCACGGACTCCCCCACCTCGTTGGTGGCGGTGACGGTGAAGACGTACTTGACGTCGTTGGTCAGTCCGCTGAGCGTGCACGTCGTGGTGGCGCACTCCTGGCTGAAGCCGTTGCTCGAACGCACCGTGTACTTGCTGATGGTGGCGCCGTTGTCCGAGGGCGGAGTCCACTTGAGCACCGCGGTCCGGCTGCGCACGTCCGTGGCGCTGGGTGCCGACGGGGCGTCCGGCTTGTCCCGGACCGTGATCCGGACCCGGCCGTCGGTCTGCCGGGAGACGTCGCCGGTCTTGTCCATGACGGAGTAGCGGAGCACCATCACGCCCTTGAAGCCGGGGGCCGGGGTGAGCGTGATCGAGTCACCGGCAACGGCGGGCTGCCCGGCGGCGGAACCGGTTTCCACCGTGGCGGAGACAATCTTCAGCGGGGTCTCACTGAAGGGGTTGAAGTCGTTGGCGAGCACGTTGATGGTCTCGGTCTTGCCGGCGTTGGCCTTCTCGATCACGTCCTCGTTCGCGACCGGCAGCGGCCGGCTGGAGGCCACGACCGCTACCGTGACGCTGGCCTTGACCGGCTCGGAGCGGCCGTCAGTGACCTTGAGCGGGATGCTGCCCTTCCAGCCGGCGGCCTTGGCGGAGTCCGCCGTGACCTTGAGGGTGGCACCGTCCACGGAGGCCTTGAAACCCTCGGGCAGCGTGCCGTCCAGCTCAAACGAGAGCTTCTCCTGATCCCCGGAGTCCACGTCCTTGGCCAGGCTGCCCAGCTCCAGGCTTGCGGACTCGGCCTTCGGCACCTCAAGGGAGGCTCCGCTGAAGCTGGGCTGGTGGTTGGCGTCCGGATCGGGGATCACCTTGGTGATGATGCTGAGGGTGGACTTGAGGCCCTGCGGATCATCCGGGCCGGTACCATCGGTCACTTCGAAGGTGACGGAGCCGGGGCCCACGTAGTCCGTGAGCGCGGCGTAGCGCAGCGCACTGCCGTTTCCGGCCACCACGTTCTGCGGGTCTGCGCCCTGCACGCGGACCTTGTCCACCTGGGTGATCCGTGGCGTGCGCCCTTCCCTGACCCGGACGTACTCGTTCAGGTCCAGGTTGAGCTGCTTGCCGGCCATCACTTCGGCGGCGTCGGTCCTGGCCAGGGTGGGGTGCTGTTCGCCCTGGCCGGGGACCCAGATGACCGCCGTCGCGCTTTGGCCGTCGACGTCGGTGACGGTGTACGGGACCAGCTGGTCCTTGGGCGCGAGGGCCACCCGGACGGTGCCGTCGCCCGCGCGGGCGTTCGGGTTGCCGTCGGGCAGGCTGATCCTGAGGTCGGCGGCGACACCGTCCGGGTCGGCGTCGTTCTTCAACACCGGGACGTCGACGGCGGACTTGCCCAGCGTCTCAGCCGGCGTGACCACGTCGTCTTTGGCGACGGGGCGCTTCAACGCGGCGTCCGGGCTGACCCGGACCCGGATGACGGCGCTGCCCTGGGCCTTCTTGTCGTCCTGGATCTTGTAGCTGACGCTTTCGTTGCCGGCGGTGCCGGGGGCGGTCAGGAGCACCTTGCCGCCGTCGGCCGCCTCCACCCCGAGCTCGGGGCGGGCCTCGAAGCCGTTGCCGACCAGGCTGATCGGGTCGCCGTCCGGGTCCGAGTCGTTGGTGAGGGCCTCGACGGCGATCTTGCGGCCCGGCCGGACATCGATTGAGTCATCGGCGGCGATGGGCGTCTGGTTGTTGGCTTCCTGCGGGGCGATGCCGACGATCACCGTGCCGGTGTTTTCGGCGCCGATCCGGTCGCGGACGCGGTAGCTGAAGGTGTCCGTGCCGGCGCCGTTGCCGGCCGCGGTGAATTCCAGGTAGCCGTCCTTGACCACGGCTGTGCCCATCGCGGGGGCCTTGTCCACGCCCGTCAGCTGGACGGAGTCGCCGTCGGTGTCCACGCCGTCGAGCGGCACGGGGATGCGCACGGTCATGCCGGCCACCACTCGTGCGGTGAGGTTCTTCGGTTCCGGGCGGGTGTTGCGTTCGTCGTCGCGTGCCCGGATGCGGATGGTGACCTGCTGGGAATCCGATTGCCCGGAGGCGTTGGTGACCTTGTAGATCGCGTAGACCGTCTTGGGGACCTCGCCGGCAATGAAGCGCAGCGCGCCGCCGGAGGTGAAGATCCGGCCGTCGGCGGGGTCCGGCTGCTGGGCGAGGACGGGTTCGAGGGTGAGTTTGCCGCCGTTCGGGTCGGTGTCGTTTTCCAGCACCGGGATAGTGACGACGTCCCCGGCGCGCACCGTCGCCTCGTCCGGTTTCGCCTGCGGCGCCTGCAGCTTCGAGGGTGCGGGGACCACCAGGACGGCGATTTCCCCGCTCGCGGAGGATTTGCCGTTGGAGATCGTGTATTTGACGCTGAGCTGGCCCTGGGCACGGACGTCGGTGATCCGGACGACGGAGTGGTCCAACACGGACACGCTCACCGGCAGCCCGTCCGCGGCGGTCACGGACTGCACCACCAGCACGCCTCCCGAAGGATCGGAATCGTTGCCGAGGACGTCCACCAGGACGCTGCCGCCGCTGGGCAGCAGGGCAGTGTCGCGGACCGCCACCGGGGCTCCATCGCCGCCGCCGGGGACGACGTCGACGCGCACCAGCTGCTGGGCGCTGGCCGGTCCGTTGGTGACGAGGTAGGAGACGTAGTGGGCGTTCAGGGCCGTCGAGTTGAATGTGAACGTCTGCTGGTCCGCCCCCATGGTGGCGGTGGAGTTGCCGTCCGGGGTGACCTGCGCGAGGCGGAGCGCCCCGCCCTGCGGGTCCGAGTCGTTCTTGAGCGGGGCGATCACGGTGTCCACCCCGGCGACGGCGACGAGGTGGTCGGCGTTGGCAATCGGCGGCAGCGCGCCCGCGGCGCGGACGTCGACGGTGACTTTGCCTTCGGCGGTGGAGCGGCCGTCCGAGACGGTGACCGTGACGGTTTTGCGGCCGGGCTCGGAGCCGGCGTCCTGGAAGCTGAGCAGTCCGTCGGGCCGGACCTTGACCTGGTCGCGGGGGTCGCTGCCGGCCGCGCCGACGACGAACAGGTCGTCGCCGTCGGGGTCGATCCAGTCGGTGAGGATGTTCTGGCTGACAATCTTGCCGGCCTGCACCACGAGGGTGGTGTTCCGGCTCGGTTTCTGCCGCGGGGCGGCGTTCTCCCCCGGCGGCACGATGTTGAGGGTGACGTCGGCGGTGGCGGTGAGTCCGCGGCCGTCGTCCACCGTGTACTTGAAGGTTTCCGAGCCGGACTTGTCCGCCCCGACGCTGGCCTGGAAGCCGGTGGCGCCGTAGATCGGCGCGAGCAGCCCGGATTTGAGCGGGTCCGGGGTGCGGACGGTGAGGATGTCGCCGTCGGGGTCGGTGTCGTTGTCCAGTACGGGAAGGATGGTGGTTTTGCCGGCGCGCACGCCGTACGTGTCGGGCTTGGCGGCGGGCGCGCTGTTGGGTTTGGTGCGGTCCGGGAGGACAGTCTGCTGGACCTCGTCGGCGGAGTCCTTGTCCGCGTCGTCGGAGGTCTGCTGCGGCGGGATGACGTCGTCCCAGTTGTTGACCAGCTGCATGTTCTGGTTCACCAGCCACACGTTGCCGGAGTTCACATCGTTGAGGACCACCAGGTCCCGGTTCACCCGGAACGCGTACGACGGCGACGCGGACGCCTTCGGGACCGCCACCGTCTTATCATCCGCATCATTCACGCAGTCCCGGACATACTTGTTCGCCCCGGACCACGCCGCATGGATACAGCCGCCCAGCTGCACCGGCGCCGCCGGCACCCCCTGCCCGCCGAAACTGACGGCCTTCGCCGTCGAACCGTCCAGCGGCTGCCTCAACAGCGCCTTCGGCGTGGCAACCGCCACCGCGTCCGCCGCCGGACCCGAGAGCTGCAGCTTCGCGTCCCGCGCCTCCGCCAGCGCCAGCTCACGCCCGCCCGGCAGGAACAACTTCCCCCGGCCCGCGTCCAGGACCACCGGCCGGTCCCCCACGACAGCGAGCTGGAGATCCCCGGCGCCCTTGAGCCCGTCCCAGGAGCTGGCCTTCGTCTCTGTGGCCTTGCCATCGGCGTCCACCGAGGTCACCGTGACCTGCCCGGTTTTCGGATCCGCACTGTAAATCCGGTCATCGGACCCCACCGCCGAAACGGTCCCCTCCGAGCCCTTCAGGACCGGCTCGGAGTTCTCCTCGTCGAAGCCGTTCACCGTGGACGGTGAGAGCGCCCACACCGTGCCTTTGGCCGCATCCGTCACCGAAATGACCTTCGAGCCAAAGCTCACCTCGGCCGAGCCGGGCAGCTTCTTGTCCCCGCCCAGCCGCATCTGGGCCGCCGACACCTGATTCAGGGTCGACCCCGAACTGTCATCAACAAACACCGTCCCGGCATCCTGCAACACATCAAACGTGGAGCTCGCCGGGGTGACAGCACCGTCCAGGACCCGGGAGGGATAATTGAGCCGGCCCACCGCATTCTTGGACTTCGACACCACCCACACACCGCCGTCGTTCAACTCCACCTCCGTGGTCTTGAACCCCGGATAAATGACCGCACCCGCGACCAGAACCGCCGCCACAGAGGCGACGGCCGTACCGGTGATGAAGCGGCGGCGGGCGGCGGGCCTGCGCGCCGTTTTTGGCCGCAGGCGTGCCAGGAAGCTCTTCATGGTTGCGTGGTCCCCCAGGTGTCACGGCATCAGGCATGGCGAAGCGCGAATGTATAGCCTAATACCCCGACTATCCCATATAAACCATCGAATTGAGAAACGCGTCCAGGTGGGGACCCGGCCCGGGCCCTGGTCCAGTTGCTAGTCCAGGACCAGGCCGCGGCCGCTGCCGCGCAGCAGCTGGACCGGATGGATTTCGCCGAAGCCGCGGACGTCCTCGGCCGGTCGCGGCAGCAGGACAAAGCGTTCGTCGTTTTCCAGCGCGGCGGCGGTCATGGAGTCCACCAGCACCGTCCCGGGATCGGCCAGGGCGGTAAGCCGCGCCGCGAGGTTCACCGTGGGACCGTAGATGTCGCCCAGACGGGAGAGGATGCGGCCCCAGACCATGGCCACGCGGGCCTCGGGGAGGATCTCGTCCTCGGTGAAGGCGTGGCAGAGGGCCAGCGAGATCTCGGCGCCGGCCGCCGGCGTCTCGGCAATGTAGAGGACTTCGTCGCCGACCGTCTTGACCAGGCGTCCGCCGCCGACGGAGATGATCTCGGCGCACTTGTTCTCGAAGCGCTGCACCAGCTGGGCGAGCGTCTTCTCGTTCATCCGGCGCGACAGGCTGGTGTAGGAGACCAGATCCGCGAACCCGACCGCCCGTGCCAGCGGCAGCGGTGCGTCGTCCTCATCCCCTTCGCGGCCTTCCTCGCTGGACGCCAGGCCGGCTTCGGCGCGCACGGCCAGGCGCTGGACGCCGGCGTTGAGCTGGCGGCGCCAGGAGTAGACCAGCATTTCCTCCAGCGCGTCCACGAGCGTCGGCAGCTCGCTGACCAGGCGCTTGCGGGCCACAGCGTCGGAGACGCCCTGCTGGTGGACCATGTCCTCCACGAGGGCTTCGATCTGCCACACCACCATGCGGTCCGTCATCTGGCCGATGGCACGGGTGACGGAAATCGCGGCTTCCTCGGTGAGCTTGCCGGCACGGACCAGGTCCACCACGGTGTTCAGCGCGGCCTGGTCCCGTTCGGTGAAGGCAACGTCCTCGTCCCCAATGTTCGGAAAGCCCAGGGCCCGCCAGAGTTTCCGGGCCGACAGCAGGGACAGCCCCGCGCCGGATGCCACTTCGCGGCGGCGCAGTTTGCGCTCCCCGCCCAGCAGCCGGTGTTCGAGGGCCTTCAAGGCAACGCGTTCGGCTGACATGGTGCCGGTGGGAGGCGCGACGGCGGGAGCCGGCTCGTCAGCTGCTTCCGACCCGTCGTCGTCGTCGGCCGCGGCGGCGTCGTCGGCGGACGGCTCCGAATCCGTGTCCACGGCGTCGGCGGGTGCGGCAACTGGCTCCGCGGCCGGTTCGCCGGCGCTCTCGGCCACGGAGTCCAGGACTGCTGCTTCGAGGCTGGCGGTCTCGACGACGGCGTCCGGGACCTGCGACGCTTCTTCGGTCAGGAGTCCGGTCTTATGGTGGACGTTCTCAGCGCTCATCTCTTCCACCTTCTCTCGTCTCCCACGGCCATGCCGCATTGGGGTTATGCATTGTGCCCTCGGCACCAGGGACCTCCCGCGGGAGGTCATTGACGGCGTCAAGGATGAAGTTTTGGAACGTCGCGACTTCCGGGACGTCGGGGACCACCGTGGCGGAGGGGTACCCGGTATCCAAGGATATATTCCCGGACCGCATTAGCCGTTGGAGCAACGACTGGTGGACCACCACATTACGGACGGCGGCCAAGGAAACCTGCTGATCGCGGCGCCTTAACATGCCATAACGGGCAATGAGTCGCTGACTGGTCAGTGTGTACCGGGTGGCCTGCCAGGTCATGACCCGCGGCAGGCAGTAGCCCAGCAACACCCAGGCCGCGAGAGCCACGCAGACGCCGATCAGCCACGGCGTCCACTCCTTCGTCTCCTTCGCGATGATCGGTGCCAGCTTGGCCGGGCCGCCTTTCACGATCCAGGCGCACGCAAAGGCGGCCAGGGCGGGAACAACTATGAACAGCAGCGCCGGAACAATCAGAGTCCGGGGCTGCGGCCGGGTCACCACAATCACTTGCTCGCCCGGGAGGAGCTCTTTACGCATAGCCGCTTTCGGCGCTGCCGGCGCTACCGCTACTGCCATCGTTTCCCTCGCCCGGCGGGGTCCAGGGGCGCAGGTGCACCACGTCGCCGGCGGTCACCACGTGCTCGTGACCCGCGGAGTCCACCACCATAAGGGAGCCGTAGTCGTCCAGGCGCGTGGCGTGGCCGATGATTTCGTGGTCGCCGGGAAGCTGGGCGCGCACCTGCTTGCCCAGCGTCGTCAGGAGGTGCTCGACGCGCTTGTGCAGTGAAGGGCCGCCGGCCATCCCCGCGGCGGGGTCGCCGTCGGCGTTGCAGAAGCTGCGGTAGAGCATGGCGAAACGGGAGAGGTAGCTCTTCAGCAGCGCAGTCCGGTCCACCGTCGTCGGGTGTTCCAGGAGCACGGAGGTGGCGGTGGGGACCGGCAGTTCGGCGTCGGTGAGCGTCACGTTCAGCCCGGTGCCGAGCACAACAGGGGGCACGGCGCCGCCCTCCAGCGGCCCCAGCTGGGCGAGGATTCCGGCGATCTTCCTGCCGCGGACCAGCACATCGTTGGGCCACTTGAGCTCCGCCGGGATCCCTGCCGTCTCCAGCAGCGCCTCGCGCAGGGCAAGCGCCGCGAGCAGCGAAAGCCAGGAGTAGCTCTGGGTGGGCAGCGGCCGGCCTTCGGCGTTGAGCGGCCGGAGTACCAGCGAGACGGAGACGGAGCTGCGGGCGGGTGCTTCCCAGCGGCGGTCCAGCCGCCCGCGGGCGGCGCTCTGGTATTCGGCGGCGAGCACGGTGAGGTCCGGGAACGCGCGGGGATCCTCGGTGACACCGCGCAGCAGATCCGCGTTGGTGGATCCGGTGGTCGCCACCACTGTGAGCCCCGGAATGCCGTTGGCGGAGAGAAACGCCTCATCACTGAGGGCATTCAGGTCAAGGGGCGGACGTTCCGGGGTTTCCTGCGCGGCTTCCATGCTTTGAATCCTACCGAGTTACGGCCCCGGCGGCTCCGGCCGGACGGGCCGGGCGCCGGGATCCGCAGGAAACTCAGAGGAAAATGTCAGGCACCAGCCGGTTTTCCGGGGCGCCAAGGCTGTACGGGGTGAAGTCGGTGACGCCGGCTGCGGCCAGGACCTGCTCGTCGGTGTAGAAGTTCCCGCTCCAACTGCCCGATTCGGGGATCGCGTTGCTGGCGGTCAGCACGGCATGCGCCGCGTCCGCCATGATCTCGGGGCCGCGGGCACCCTTGACGATCATGTCCCCGCCCGGCATATTCCGGATGGCGGCCGTATTGATCAGGGTGCAGGGCCACAGGGAGTTGACGTTGATGCCGTCGACCTTAAGTTCCTCGGCGAGGCCAAGGGTGGTCAGGCTCATGCCGTATTTGGCCATGGTGTAGGCAAGGTGCAGGCCGGCCCATTTGGGGTCCAGGTTCAGCGGCGGGGACAGCGTCAGGATCTGCCCGGCGTCGGATTCGCGCAGTGCCGGCAGGGCAAGCTTGGAGAGCAGGAAGGTGCCGCGGACGTTGATGTCCTGCATAAGGTCGTAGCGCTTCATGTCCACCGCGTCCGTCGTAGACAGGTCGATCGCGGAGGCGTTGTTGATGACGATGTCGATCCCGCCGAAACGTTCGATCGCGGCGGCAACCGCGCCGGCCACGTCGTCGTCGTTGCGCACATCCCCGACCAGCGGCAAGGCCTGGCCGCCGGCCGCCTCAATCTGTTCGGCGGCGGAATAGACCGTGCCTTCCAGCTTGGCGTGCGGCTGGCCGGTCTTGGCCATCAGGACGATGTTGGCGCCGTCCCGCGCGGCCCGGGTGGCAATCGCCAGACCGATGCCGCGGCTTCCCCCGGAGATGAGGATGGTGCGGCCCTGGAGGGAACCGGCGGCCTGGTACGGCCCTGCAGCGGCGCCCGAAGCATCATTGCTCGAAGTCATGAGGACACTCTAGCCCATGTTACTGGCTAGTAACATTTCCGGCCGCTGCCCCCGCCGTCGTTCCGCGCGGCCCCTGACGCTCCTGCCCGGTTACTTCCCGCCCCGGCACAAAAATCACCGGCCAGCCCCGAGAAAATCAGGGGTCGCCCCGGGCTTTCCGCGAGCAACCGGGCAGGAGCGCAGCGCGCGGGCCGCACTGCCACCCAGCGCCGCCACCCCGCCCTGCCAAGCAGTGCACTGGTTACCCCGCGCCACCCCGGCCCTGCCACCCGTTGCGGTCACGGTGAGAGTTGGAGCGAAAATTGTAGGTTTTCTACAGCGGTATGGGCCAATCGCGTCACTAGACTTGCCATCAAGGCCTTGCTTTTGTGGATTCCAACTAAAGCGCCACGCGGGACAGGGCCAGCGAACTTCAGCAGTAACAGTGCCAGAACAATCAGCGACAGAGCCGGAGACACTTGATGAGCCACGATCTGACCACGACTGCGGGAAAGATTGCCGACTTCCGCGACCGCCAGGCCCGTGCCGAGCAGCCCTCCGGCCCGGAAGCGATCGAGAAGCAGCACGCACGCGGCAAGAACACCGCCCGCGAGCGCATCGACCTGCTGCTGGATGCCGGCTCCTTCGTCGAGTTTGACGCGCTGGCCGTGCACCGCTCCACCGCCTTCGGTATGGAGAAGAAGAAGCCGCTGGGCGACGGGCTTGTCTCCGGCTACGGCACCGTCGACGGCCGCCCCGTGGCGGTCTACAGCCAGGACTTCTCCGTTTACGGCGGCTCGCTGAGCCAGGTTAACGGCGAAAAGATCGTCAAGGTCCAGGAATTCGCGCTGCGCAACGGCTGCCCTGTGGTGGGCATCCTCGACGGCGGCGGCGCCCGCATCCAGGAAGGCGTCGCCTCGCTGGCCATGTTCGCGGATATCTTCCGCAACAACGTCCACGCCTCCGGCGTCGTCCCGCAGATCTCCCTCATCATGGGCCCCTCGGCCGGCGGCGCGGCGTACTCCCCGGCCCTGACCGACTATGTGGTCATGGTGGACAAGACCTCGCATATGTTCATCACGGGTCCGGACGTCATCAAGACCGTCACGGGTGAGGACGTGGACATGGAGACCCTCGGCGGCGCCCGCCAGCACAACGCGAACACGGGAACCTCCACCTACCTCGCCTCCGACGAAGCCGACGCGATCGAGTTCGTCCGCGAACTGCTCGACTTCCTGCCCTCCAACAACCTCGCCGAGGCTCCCGTGCTCGAGCACACCCAGGAGCTGGAACTCGACGACGACGACCTCGCCCTGGACACGCTGATCCCGGACTCCGCCAACCAGCCGTATGACATGCGCAAGCTCATCGGGCAGATCGTGGACGACGCGCACTTCCTCGAGATGCAATCCCTCTACGCCCCGAATGTGATGATCGGCTACGGCCGGATCGAGGGGCACACCGTGGGCATTGTGGCCAACCAGCCGATGCAGTTCGCCGGCACCCTGGACATCGCCGCCTCGGAGAAGGCCGCCCGCTTCGTGCGGCACTGCGACGCCTTCAACGTCCCCATCATCACGCTCGTGGACGTGCCGGGCTTCCTGCCGGGCAAGGACCAGGAGTTCCAGGGCATCATCCGCCGCGGCGCGAAGCTGCTCTACGCCTACGCCGAGGCGACCGTGCCGAAGCTGACCGTCATCACCCGCAAGGCCTACGGCGGAGCGTACATCGTGATGGGCTCCAAGAAACTCGGTGCAGACCTCAACCTGGCCTGGCCCACCGCGCAGATCGGCGTCATGGGTGCCCAGGGCGCGGTCAACATCCTGTACCGCCGCGAGCTCGCCGCGGTGGCGGAGTCCGGCGGCGACGTCGAGGCCAAGCGCTCCGAGGTCATCCGGCAGTACGAGGACGAGCTCCTCAACCCGTACCAGGCTGCCCAACTCGGCTACGTGGACGCGGTTATCGCCCCGTCCGAGACCCGGGTGCAGATCATCAAGGGCCTGCGTGCCCTGCGGGATAAGCGCGCCAGCCTGCCGGCCAAGAAGCACGGGAACATCCCGCTGTGACCACGGTCGAGCCCGTCGATGCCCCGCTGGTCGAGCCGGCCGCGCCTCGCATCGAAACCCTTCTCTCTGTCGTCAAGGGCGAACCGACGGCGGAGGAACTGGCGGCGCTGACCGCCGTCGTCCTCTCGCTGGGCGGCGGCGAACCCGCGGCGCCCGAGAAGCCGAGCGCCCGGCACTGGATCCGCCGGCAGCAACTGCAGCTGGCGCCGAAGCCCGGCCCCGGCTCGTGGAAGCGCAGCCGCGGCTAGTCTTCACGGCGTCCGAAGGGTCCCGCGGGAAAAGTTCAGCAACCCTTTCATAACCGCCGTCGTCCGGCTAGTCTTTTTCGGGTGACTACCGAAACCACTGAAAATACAGCCCCCGTACGCCCGAAGACGGCCATCGACGCTGTCGCCGATGCCTACACGGACACCCTGATCCGGCTTGACCCGAGCTTCGCCACCGAGCTCGGGCTCCCCGGCCACGAGACCGAATACCAGGACTTCTCCCCCGCCGGGCACGAGGAATTCGCTGTCGCCGCGCGCGCGGCGCTTGCCGCGCTAGACGGGCTGGAGCCGGCGGACGACGTCGACGCCGTCACCCTCGATGCCATGCGCGAACGCCTGGGCCTGCAGCTGGAAATCCACGCGTCAGGCTGGGACACGGCCGAGCTGAACAACATCGCCTCCCCTGCCCAGGAGATCCGCGCGATCTTCGACCTTATGCCAACGGACACCGCCGGACAGTGGGACCACATCGCGGGCCGCGCGCGCAATGTCCAGTCCGCGCTCGACGGCTACATCGAGTCGCTGCGTTCCGCCAAGGAGGACGGCCGGGTTGCCGCTGCCCGCCAGGTGTCGATCGTGATCGAACAGGCCACGAACCACGCCGCGGACGACGGCTTCTTCGCGAAACTGGCCGCCGAGGCAAAAACCGAGGAAGGGCCGCTGCCGGTGGATGTGCAGTCAAGGCTCGACGCCGGTGCTGCCGCCGCCCGGGTTGCGTACTCCCGGCTCGCCGGCTTCCTGTCAGCCGAGCTGCTGCCGGCCGCCCCGGAACAGGACGCCGTGGGCCGCGAGCGCTACGCGCTGGCCTCGCGCGACTTCCTCGGCGCCACCGTGGACCTTGAGGAAACGTATGCCTGGGGTGTGCAGGAACTCGACCGCCTGATCGCCGAGCAGGAGCGTGTGGCCGGCGAGATCCGTCCCGGCGCCACGGTCGAGGAAGCCAAGGAGGTCCTGAACAACGATCCCGCCCGCCAGCTCAAGGGCACCGACGCCCTGCGGGCCTGGATGCAGGGGCTCTCCGACAAGGCCGTGGCCGAGCTGGCCGGTGTGCACTTCGACATCCCGGAGGTGATGAAGACGCTGGAGTGCAAGATCGCACCCACCCAGGAAGGCGGCATTTACTACACCGGCCCCTCGGACGACTTCAGCCGCCCGGGCCGCATGTGGTGGTCCGTGCCGCCGGGCGAGGACACCTTCACCACCTGGTCCGAGACCACCACGGTGTTCCACGAGGGCGTCCCCGGCCACCACCTGCAGGTCGCCACCGCCACCTACCGCCGCGAACTGCTCAACAACTGGCGGCGCAACGCCTGCTGGACCTCCGGGCATGGCGAAGGCTGGGCGCTTTACGCGGAGAAGCTCATGCAGGAACTGGGCTACCTCGGGGACCCGGGCGACCACATGGGCATGCTGGATGGGCAGCGCATGCGGGCCGCCCGCGTGGTGTTCGACATCGGCGTCCACCTCGGGCTGGAGGTGCCCGAGCGCTGGGGCTCCGGCACTTGGACCCCGGACAAGGGCTACGAGTTCCTCAAGCAGAACCTCACCATCAGCGAAGGCCAGCTCAAGTTCGAGTTCACCCGCTACCTCGGCTGGCCCGGCCAGGCACCGTCGTACAAGGTGGGCCAGCGGCTGTGGGAGCAGATCCGCGCCGAGCTCGAATCCCGGCCGGGCTTTGACCTCAAGGCCTTCCACACCAAGGCCCTGGACATCGGATCGGTGGGCCTGGACACGCTCAAGCGCGCCCTGCTGGGGTAAGGTCCTCGGCAACCCGCCGTCCCGGAGGTCGAGAGACAATCGCCACACCGCGGGCCGGAATAACTTCACAAACGGGTAGTCTTCCGGCGGATTTCCCTTGATTCCGCGGCGGGGGCCGGAAACTGGACGCGTAACATTTCTCAACATCCGTTCGTCGTGCTAGGCGGCCCGGACCTAGCGTATTCAGGTGAGCACTCAGACAAACACCCCCGATTCCGCAGGAAAGACCGGCTTCCAGCTGCCCAAGTGGGCCGGCTCGTTCGGCTTCCAGATCATCGCCGCCCTCATCGTCGGCCTGGGCCTCGGCCTCCTGGCCAAGTACACGGGCAGCACCAAGGCGGCCCCCAACGCCCTCGGCACCACGCTGGCAACCATTGGCTCGAGCTACGTCTCGCTGCTGCAGACCGCCGTCGTCCCCCTGATCTTCACCGCCGTCATCAGCTCCATCTCCAACCTGCGCGCAGTCTCCAATGCCGCCCGGCTGGCCTGGAACACGCTGCTCTGGTTCGCGATCACCTCGTTGATCGCCGTCCTGATCGGCATCGGACTGGGCGTGCTGCTGCAGCCCGGCGCCAACACCGGGATCACCCAGGACGCCAAGTACGCCGGCAAGTCCGGCGACTGGTGGGCGTTCCTGACCGGACTGTTCCCGAAGAACTTCCTGGGCCTCGGCGCCACCACCACCGTCACCGAGGGCGTCGCCACCACGGCCGTGAGCTTCAACGTGCTCCAGATCCTGGTGATCGCGATCGCCGTCGGCATCGCAGCACTGAAGGTGGGCAAGGCCGCCGAGCCGTTCCTGAACCTCAATGCCTCCGCCCTCGCCGTGATCCAGAAGGTCCTCTGGTGGATCATCCGGATCGCCCCGCTCGGCACCGTCGGCCTGATCGGCAACGCCGTGGCGATCTACGGCTGGGACACCATCGGATCCCTGGGCAAGTTCACCTTCGCCATCTATGTGGGCCTGGCCCTCGTGCTGTTCGTGGTCTACCCGGTCCTGGTCCGCACCCACGGCCTGTCCGTCAAGCAGTACTTCTCCGGCGTCTGGCCGGCCGTGCAGCTGGCGTTTGTTTCCCGGTCCTCGGTGGGCACCCTGCCGCTGACCCAGCGCGTGACCGAGCGCAGCCTGGGCGTCCCCCGCGCCTACGCCTCCTTCGCCGTGCCCCTGGGCGCCACCACCAAGATGGACGGCTGCGCCGCCATCTACCCGGCCATCTCCGCGATCTTCGTGGCCCAGTTCTTCGGCATCCAGCTCGACTTCACCCAGTACCTGCTGATCGCCCTCGTCTCCGTGCTGGGCTCCGCCGCGACCGCCGGCACCACCGGCGCCGTCGTGATGCTGACCCTGACGCTTTCCACGCTGGGACTGCCGCTGGCCGGCGTCGGACTCCTGCTGGCGATCGACCCGATCCTGGACATGGGCCGCACCGCCGTCAACGTGGCCGGGCAGGCGCTCATCCCCACCATCGTGGCCAAGCGCCAGGGCATCCTGGACGAGGCGCTGTACAACGCGCCGCGCACCGGTGACCCGTTCAGTGACGAAGTCGACAACACAGCGGACGACGCCGGCGCCACCGCCGTCGACCCTTCGGCTGCCGCAGCTCCCGCAGCCACGCCGGAAGGCCGCGAACTGGCCGGCGCCAAGGCATAACCACCGCCTGACGCACCAAACGTAAGAAGTCCCCGGGAATCTCCCGGGGACTTCTTTTTATGCGTCGGTTATGAAGCGGCCTAGTGGCCGCCTCCGCCGATGACGCCCTTTTCGACGGCCTTGGTGACGGCGTCGGCCTCGGCCTGGGTCAAGGTGCCGTCGGTGACGGCCTTGTCCAGCTTGGTCTTCAGCGCTGCGGCACGCTCGGTCTGGGCCGCGGTGCGGAGTTCCTCGAGGGCCGCGGTCACTTTGGACTCGTCAATGCCGAGCGACGATGCGAGCGACTTGGCGAGGGCCGCCTCCATGGCTGCACGGTCCGGCCTGGTGCCTTCAGCCGGCGGGGTGGTGGGCTTGTTGGCGTCGCGGAATGCTTTGAGCGCTTCGGTCAGCTTGGCCTCGTCGACGCCGAGCTTGGTGGCAAGTTCGGCAGCCCGGATGCCGCCGGGGCCGCCGCGCTCCCCGCCCTTGTGGCCGTGGCCGCCGCGCATGCCCTGGCCGTCACCGGGTGTGGTGCCGGTGGAACTGTCGGGCGACGCGGTGGAACTGGGGCTGGGGCTCGGAGTGGTGGCTGCGGACGCCATCCCGGTGACTCCAAGGCCGGCGCCCAGTGCCAGTGCAGCGGCCGAAATGCCGAGCGTGATTCTCTTCGTACGTGACATGTGATGTCTCCTGGCTCTGCCGTGCGTGACGGCTCCGTAGTGGTGGATGGTCTCTTTCGAGACTCAAGTTCAAGTCTGCTCCGGGCAGTTCGCGGTGGGCTGTTCGGAACCTTTCATCTTCCTGTGAAAGTTTCCGACGGGTTGCGGGCGGATAGTCGGCCGCAATTTGCCGCGGGATATTCGCTCCGGTGAGCCCGGCAGTGGGTAGGCTCGGGTCATGCTGATCGTGACCTCCAACGACATCCCCGGCCACCGGATCGACGCCGTTTTCGGCGAGGTGATGGGGCTTACCGTCCGCGCCCGGGACATCGGCGGCCAGGTGATGGCCGGCTTCCGCTCGCTCGGCGGCGGAGAACTGCCGGAGATGACCCGCATGCTTTATGAGAGCAGGCAACAGGTCATGGCCCGGATGGTCACCGAGGCGGAGCAACGCGGGGCCAACGCCATCATTGCCATGCGCTTCGACAACTCGCAGCTGGGGACCACCTGGACCGAGGTCTGTGCCTACGGCACGGCCGTCTTCGCCGTCCCGCTCGCGGAAAACGAACCCGGCGCCACCGGACAGTCTGTTTTCCTGGCGAAGTCCGCTTTCCCGGCGAAGTCCGCAGCGGGCACGGATTCCGGCCGCGTTCCCGCGCCCACGGCGGACCCGGCAAACCCTGATCTGCGGCCGGATCCGCCGTCCTGATTTACCTCGGCACTTACCCCCGGCAATTAGCTCCGGCAATTTCCTCAGCGAAAATGTTGCCCTGCGTGCAAACATGCACGTAGTGTAATTGTGTGCCCATCACCTCGTCCCCTCCTGCAGCCGCATCTGAGGTGCCGTCGCGCCGTGAGCTGAACAAGGCGGCCACCCGCCAGGCCATCACGGACGCTGCCCTCACACTGCTCCGGTCCAACGGCCCCGGCAACTTCACGGTCGAGGACATCGCCGACGCCGCCGGCATCTCCCGCCGCACCTTCTTCAACTATTTCGGCAGCACAGAAGCAGCCATCGCCTCGGTGACCTACGGCTTCCTGGACACTGCGCTCCAGCAGTTCCGGCTGCGCCCGGCCGGCGAATCGTTCATGGAATCCGCACGGGCGGCCCTCGTGGAACTCGCCGATCCGATGGCCGTGGCTCCGATCGCCGAGCTGTACAGCCTGGGCCAGGCCAACCCGCAACTCAGCCGCTCCGAGTTGGAGGCCTGGGACCACTGCACCGAACAAATCGTCAACGCCGCCCGTGAACGATTCAGCCAGGGCGCCGGCGTCGAGATCGACGAACTGTACCTCCGCGCCCTGGCCGGCTCCGTCATCGCCTGCGGGCGGGCGGCCATGGATCTCTGGCTGGCCCGCTGCGGCGGCGACCTCACCGCCACATCCCTCTCCGCCCTGCGCCAGCTCCTGATCGATGCCATGAGCCTCCTCGGCTCCGGTTTCGCCCGCCCGGACGCCGCCCCGGCTGCCCCGGCCGCCTCAGCCACTCCGGCACCGCACCCCACCGCCACTCCTTCCCCAGAACGGCACTGACATGGCACTGATGCTCTACCGCCTCGGCAAATTCTCCTACCGGCACCGCTGGCTCGTGATTTCCCTCTGGCTCGCCGTTATGGTGGCTGTCGGCGGCGCCGCAGCGGCCTTCCACGGCACGCTCTCCAACAACTTCCAGATCCCGGGCACCGAGACCCAGCAGATGGCGGACAAGCTCAAGAAGGAACTTCCGTCCTCCTCCGGCGGCTCCGCGAGCGTTGTCTTCGAAGCCAACGAGGCCCGGTTCAGCCAGGCCGGCAGGGACGCCGTGTCCGCCGCCCTGGCCAAGCTCAGGACCGTCCCGGATGTGCAGGGAACCGTTGATCCGTTCGAAACCCAGGCCCGGCTGGACAAGGCCGCCACGGATCTTGCGGCCGGTGAGCAGCAGGCAGCCGCCGGCAAGGCCCGGCTGGACCAGTCGGCCGCGGAGCTCGCGGCCGGCAGGGCCCGGCTGGCCGCCGCGGAGCAGCAAATGACCGACGCCGGGATGTCGCCCGCCGCCATCGAGGCGCAGCTCGGCCAGCAGAAGGCAGCCCTCGCCGAAGGTCAGGCAAAGCTCGACGCCGGCACCGCGGAACTCGCGGCCGGCTCGACGAAAATGGCCCTCGGCAAGCGCCAGCTGGAGGCCTCGACGGGTCTGCGTTTCGTCTCCGAGGACGGCAAGGCCGCAATCGCGCAGGTCCAGTTCAAGACCTCGATCAACGGCCTGGCGCCCGAGGTCCGGCAGGAAGTCCAGGACATCGTCAAGGAGGTCTCCTCCGCGAACGTCACCGCCCTGCCCAGCAAGGAAATCAGCGAGGACATCTCCGAGCTCTTTGGCACCGCCGAGATTATCGGCATCGCCGTCGCCGCCCTGGTCCTGATCATCATGCTCGGCACCCTTATCGCCGCAGGGCTTCCGCTGCTGATGGCAATCGTCGGCGTGGCCGTCGGCGTCGGCGGCACCTTCGCCCTCAGCGGCGCCGTCGACATGAGCTCCATCTCCCCGATGCTGGCGCTGATGCTCGGCCTTGCGGTCGGCATCGACTACTCGCTGTTCATCGTCAACCGGCACCGCGGCCAGCTGCTGAGCGGTATGGATCCCGAGGAGTCCGTGGCGCTGGCCACCGGCACCTCCGGCAATGCAGTGCTGTTCGCCGGCCTGACCGTCATTATCGCCCTTGCCGCCCTCGTGGTCCCGGGGCTGCCGTTCCTGGCCGTCATGGGCCTGTCGGCCGCCGCCACGGTGGCTGTCGCAGTCGTCGTCGCCCTGACCCTGACGCCGGCCATCCTTTCCCTTATGGGCCAGGGGCTCATCTCCAAGCGCGCCTGGGCCAAGGCCGACAAGCACAACGCGGCCCCCGGCCACGAGACCGAGGACCGGGTCAAAGATGAGTACCGCGGCAGCCACGGCTGGGGCGGACTTGTCACCAGGCACCCCGTGCTGGCCCTGCTGGCCGGCGTTGTGCTGCTCGGCATCGTGGCGCTGCCGGCCAGCCAGCTCCGGCTCGCCCTGCCGGACGCCAGCTCGGAGCCGGTCGCCTCGCAGGCCTTCAAGGCGTACGACGTTACTAAGCGGAGCTTCGGCGAAGGCATGACCGGACCGATCATCGTGGTCGGTGACCTCCCGGCCGGGCTGAGCGAAGCCGAGGCCCAGGCCACGCAGCTCGACGCCGCAGACATGCTCCGGGACACGAAGAACGTCGCCGCCGCCGTCCCGCTGGCACTGAGCGCCGACCGCCGTACCGCGGTGTTCCAGATCATCCCGAAGGAAGGCCCGGCCAGTGCCAGCACTGTCCAGGTGGTCTCGGAACTGCGCGCCGAAAAGGGCCAGATCAAGGACGCCACCGGGGTCAGCATCGGCCTCACCGGCCAGACGGCCGGCAATGTGGACGTCTCCACCAAGCTCGGCGACGCCCTGCCACCGTACCTGGCGATCGTGGTCGGGCTCTCCCTGATCCTGCTGCTGCTCGTGTTCCGCTCCATCTGGGTGCCGCTGCTGGCCACCGGCGGCTTCCTGCTCTCGCTCGCCGCCGCGTTCGGCGCGGTTGTGGCGGTCTACCAGTGGGGCTGGCTGGGAGCCATCTTCGGCGTCGAGAACCCGGGGGCCGTGCTGAGCTTCCTGCCGATCATCCTGATCGGTGTCCTGTTCGGACTCGCCATGGACTACCAGGTGTTCATCGCCTCCGGAATGCGCGAGTCCTACATGCACGGCGAATCGGCCAGGCACGCGGTCCGCTCGGGCTTCAGCCACGCCTCCGCGGTGGTCACCGCGGCAGCGATCATCATGGTCAGTGTGTTCTCGGGCTTCATCTTCTCGCACCTGAATATGGTTCGGCCGCTGGGCTTCGCGATGGCTTTCGGTGTGCTGATCGACGCGTTCGTGGTGCGGATGACGATCGTCCCGGCCGTCATGTACCTGCTCGGCGAGAAGGCCTGGTGGCTCCCGCGCTGGCTGGACCGTGTCCTGCCGGATGTGGACGTCGAAGGCGCCAAGCTCCGCACGCCGGGAACGACGCCGGGCGAAGGCTCCGCTGCCGAGCCCACCGGGGTCACCGGGGTCGCCGGGGTCGCCGGGGTCGCCGGGATCACCGCGCGCTGACAGCCACAGGTTCCCCGCGCCGATTCGCCAGGCCGCCCGCTGATCACTCTGATCGGCGGGCGGCTTCCTGCGTTCTGAGGACACGCTCCTCACTGCAACGCGGGGTCACATACGGCCCGTTACGCCCTGTCGGATGGGCCGTAGGTGACCCCGCGTTGCTGTTGGCGCTGCTGACATTAGTGGTCAGGCCGTCATCAGCCCCGGCTGGCGCTCCGAAGGATCTTGGCCCGGTGCCGGAGTTTGCGGCGGTGGTTGCCACGGCGGCGGCGGGGCGGGGGCTGGTCCAATGTTTTTTGGCTGAGACTTGTTCCCGGCAACGGCGGCGCGGTGGAGTGGTAGGTATGGCCGGTGGGGGTGGTGAGTTCGATGGTGTGCCTGTGGTGGGAGGCGGCGTCGAGTCCGGGGCGGGGGCGTGCCGTCCAGCCGGGGTTTTCTTTGGTGTGGTTGCAGGCTTCGCAGAGTCCGGCGCCGTTGGCCCCGGTGGTGGTGCCGCCGTGGTGCCAGGGGATGATGTGGTCGTAGTGGCGGATGGGGGCGTCGCAGTAGGGGGTGCGGCAGGTGTCGTCGCGGGCCTTCAGGAAGCGGCGCAGCCCGGGCGGGAAGAGCCGGGCGCGGGAGTCCATGCCGATCAGGTCCCCGGTGCCGGGGGCGGTGTAGAGCCGGCGGAGCCATAGGCTGAACGCCGCGTCGTGGTTAGCCGTGGCTTTTCCCTTGCCCGGGTGGGTGAGGATGTTTCGGGCCCAGCCGGCGGGGACGATGCCGTAGCCGGGGAGCCGGGCGGGTTCGGAGTCGCCCTGGAGGAGGGTGCGGTCGGTCATGATGAGCTGGAGTTCGATTCCGGTGATCCCGCCGGGGGTGCCGGTGGTGCGTTCGACGAGGCCATCGGCCATGAGTTGGCCGCGGGAGCGGGGGTCCCCGGCGGCGCGGAGGGTGTCGGCGTGCCGGGTCAGGGCGGTGTACACGGCGACGCCTTCGGCGACCGGGAGCAGCGCGGTGAGGCAGGTCATGGTGTCCGGGGCGGGGCGGAGGCTGACGTGCCGGTCGGTGGCGGCGTGGGCCGCGCGCTGAGTGACGGTGCGGGGGTCGCGGCGGTAGGCTGCGGTGCGGGCGAGAGCAACAATTGCCCGGTCTCCGGCGCCGTCGAAGGTGCCGGTGTCGGCGGCGAGTTCCTCGTCGACGGCGGCCCGGTCGGCGGCGGACAGGCAGGCGGTTTCCCGCACCAGCAGGGTGGCGCGCCATTCGTTGAGCCGGCCGGTCTGCAGGGCAAGGAACGTGTGGGGCATTTCGGTGACGAGGGCTGTGGCCAGGCCCAGGAGCCGGCTGCCGCGGGCGGGCGATTCACGCCTGGCCAGCGCGATCTGCGCACCCACCCCGGACCCGTGCTCCGCGCCGGTCTCCGCGGCAGGAACCCCGGGGGCTCGCTGTTTCCGGCGCTGGATGAGTTCGAAAGCGACGGCGATCCGGGCCTGCAACGCTGCCGCGGCGGATTTGAGGTCCTCGAGGTCCCGGAGCTGACAGATCAGCCCGGCTCCGCCGTCGTCGTCGTGGCAGGGCCGGACAGCGCCAAGTGAGCGGGCAACCTCCGTTACCGTCACACCGCGTCCCGCCGGATCCTCGGACTCCTTATTGCCGTCCATGTAAAAAGGCTATCGGGCACCTGTGACATTAAGACCCGGCCCACGTGGCGTGCGTTGAGGTGCCGTCCGTCCGCACCGTGCGATTCCTCGACATGGATGCGAAGGCCCGGTGAACTAGCTAACGATGTCATCGGTGCGGGAGGAACGGCTTAGGATCGGAGCCGGACTGTCGATGGCCGGACTGGGCGTGCTCTCCACTGTCATGATTCTGGCCTCCGTCCCGGACTGCAGGGCTGATGTCGCCCTGATCATAATCGGCGGCATCCAAGCTTTCATAGTTCTCGGACACGGAACGCTTGGGCTCGGACCGCTGGCGCAACCTGGCAGAGCATCGGCACCACACTCGGGATGACTAAGCAGGCAACGCAAGAGCGATTTGCACATCCCCTCGCCCCCGCCCATGACGTCACCGCGATGATTGGCCACGCATGGCTATGGGATCCATTGTTTTTCATTTGGGCTACAGCCTTGGTTTTATCGCTCTGGTACTCGCGCAAGAGCTCAGCGGCAGTTGCGTAAGCCGGTCGGCTACTGGCGACTGCGCAGGCGGAATGCGCGTTCAGATGCCCATAGCCAGGCGGATGCCGGCCGCGACCTTGGAGAGTACGTAACTGGGCACGTGCCCGACGGGGTACGGCTCTAGGAATTCGCGGCTGACCGGACCGACCTGCGACACCACCGCGATGGAGTCCTTGCCAAGACCGGAAGCGTCGACCGGTATCAGCACGTTACCCGGGAAGGCTTCCAGTGCGACGTTCGACGTCAGTGGCACGACGAGGATCGTCGCGATCTGGGTCGCAAGCAACCAATCCTCCTGCATGACGACGGCCGGCCGACGCTTTGCTGGTTCTGATCCGCGGGGCGAACCGAAGTCGACCCAAACGACGTCGCCGTGCGAGATCACCAGTCGGTGCGTTCGAGCATCGTGCTCTCCGACTCATGCAGAAACGGGCTGTCCGCGGAGGGCTGCCCGGCACGTTTGATCACCGAGTTCGCTAGCGCCGTCAGTTCCGCTTCGCCCTCAAGCTCCTCGACGAGACGACGACCGGCGCGCCGGAAGAACTCGGACCGGTTCATGCCATGCCGCGCAGCGACCCGCTCGAAGCGTTCGAAGTCGGTGTCGGGAATCGAAATTGCGGTCTTCATAGTTCCAAGTATAACTGGTCATACCGAGAGTTGTCGCTGAGGGAGCCCGCTCCAGGACGGAAACTGCGGGTCCCCAAAGCCGGCGACCGATCGCGGGCGCGTGCCTCCCGTTAAATCTCATGGTCCGGGCTTGATCGGGGCTTGCAGCCGGGTGACGTCGAGCAGGGCAAGGACAGCCTCCCCGTCCCCTTGGACCGCGATGTCCTTGCAGTTTTCGAGCGGATCTCCGCTGATTATGAGGGTCTTCCATGCTGCTTCCGTTGTGAGAGTCGCGAGATACTCGAGTGGCTCCCGGTAGGGGCGACGCAGGAATCTGTCAGCTTGAGCGCGACCCACCAACTCTGTGAGCTTTGGGCGAGCGGTCGCGCGTGTGCCAGCATAGCCAAGACGAGCGTATCGAGGCTCATATCGGCGTGGAGCGGTGGCCGCGGTGAGCGAACTGCCCATAGCGACAGGGCGGTATTGACTGTCTCGAGGTCACGCCCCCAGTCCTTGAGGTCGTACACTGTCGTGTGCGTGGGCATGCGCAGTTTGCGGCGCACCACAATGCCCGCCGCTTCAAGCTCCTGGAGGCGAGGGGAGGGGAGCGCCGCCGGCCCGGTCCCCGGGATGTCGCGTTGGGTTTCTACGAAGAGCTTGGGTCCAAGTATCAGTTCCCGCACGGTGATGAGCGCCCAGCGCTCTCCGATGAGATCGAGGGCATGAGTTGAGGCACACCCGTCGTTGTACGAGCCGTAAGTTCTGCGCGCTGCCATATCTCTACGCTACAAATTGCCAAGAAGTGTCCGCTTTTGTTTTAGTCGTGAAATGAACTCGCGACTCGGCTCCGTCATCTGGCCTGTGGTGCACGACGAACGTCGGGCGCTGATTCGCGACCTCGAGACGCTGCAACCAGAACAGTGGCAGAGGCCCTCGCCTTGTCCCGATTGGGACGTTCACGACGTCGTGGCCCATCTCGTCGATACCGCTAAGACGACCCGCCTGGGGTTCGTCCGCAGCATGGTCGCTGTCGGCTTCGACTTCGACCGGGACAACGCCGCAGGGGTAGCACGGGAACGCGCTGACGATCCTGGTCGCACGCTGGCTGAGTTTCGCGCTGTGCTCACGCGTACAACCGGCCCCCCGGCGCCGCTCGCCACTCGGCTGGTCGAAGCGTTCGTCCACGGGGAGGATATCCGCCGTCCTGTAGGTATCAGCCGCGACTACCCGGCCACCCACGTAATCACCGCACTGGGCTACCAGCTAAAGACGACGGAGAAGATGGGAGGCGGCAAGGAACGTGCTGAGGGATGGCGGCTGGTCGCCTCCGACGCGGCCTTCGAACACGGCACGGGCCAAGAGGTCCGCGGCCCCGCCATAGTCCTTCTGCTTGCCGCATCAGGACGGCCCGTGGCTGCGAACGAACTTACTGGACCGGGGGCCGCGGCCTTCGCGCAGCGTTCTCGCTCCTGACAGTTACCTGACCGTGGGACCACCCCGGACTTATCAGGATCGACACGAGAAAGACCAACAATGACGAACACGAGTGAGTCCACCCAGGCAATTGACACCACCTTCAGGCCGAACATAGTAGCCGATGCAAACAGCGGCTGGCCCTGCGTGCAGATGCCCGACTCGGCCGAGTTCTTCGGCACAGGCAAGTCCGTCAAAATCGGAGGCACAGTTGACGGCCAGGGAGTGTCTGAATAACGGTGGATCCGTGGTTGGCCTGACACGCCAGGCCGTGCCTGGCGGGGAGGACCGATTATGAGCGAAACACTGGATCCCATGGCGACTGATGTGGATCAGCAAGAGTTGGC